>CALEYM010000487.1 GCA_937926185.1 uncultured Bacteroidota bacterium
TTTGCAATTTTTTCGATTTTCAAAATTAAAACATAGGTGAAACATTTGGTGCTGTACAGGATTTAAGGGGTGGGAAATCAACCGTTGAAAAAGGTGGGGATTTGGGGGGTAAATTTAGCGCACAAATGGGCACCTTTACTATTGGGATACTGTACCTTACCAAACCGGCATTCAGGAAGTTACGCTGAATGGCGCCCCGATCCGGATTTACAGTCCGGAAAAAACGGTGTGCGATATGATCCGGTTCCGGCAACGCGTGGGCATGGATAGTATGAAAGAAGTGCTCAAAACATACCTTGACAAACCTGACCGTAACCTTAGCCTGCTCCTTCAAATCGCCAAAACCCTGGGTATCGAAGGGGTAATGCGATCCTATCTTGAAATCCTGGTATGAAAGACATCGCTGCGTCTGTGCGGGACCGGCTGCAAAAATTTGCGCGGGAGACCCGGACAGATTTCCAATTACTGCTCATCCGTTATTTTCAGGAACGGATGCTTTATCGCCTGTCCGAGTCCGGATTCAAGCATTATTCGTTTTTCCTTTTTTTAATCTCGTCGACGCGTTGTTGAAGACGCGCTTCTGCCAACCGGGTCTGTTCGTCTTTCAATGCTGCAAGGTGGTGGCGGATAGCCTCCAGGATGTCATCTGAAACTTCCGAATAATCAATTTGACGAAGTAGCATAACCGGTTGCTGACGATCAGCAGCCGGAGCAGCCGCGAGATGATCGATTACCAAACGTAAATCGCGGTGCGGGATACGTTCCCGATAAAAAGTCAGTAATTCACTGATGGAATAAACCGAAAGCAGGGCGTGGATATCCCGGAAATCTTTTTCTTCCTTTCGGTTTACGATTGCATCCAATTTCAGGGCCGCAATATCCGGCAAGGCCGCCAAACGCATTCCCTCTAATTCAATTGGTGGCAACAAAAACGAGACATTCCAAGTGTACAGGTCAAGTTTGACCCTTTCATAAACTCCGGCGAATCCGTGTGGCGATTCCTTCATTACGACAAAACCGGGAAGTATACGATTTAAGGCCGTTTCTGCCATGCGGTTATCAAAGGGGTTTTCTGAAAAGAAATCAGCATCCACCGAAACTCTATGTCCTAAAATCAGGCTCAATGCAGTTCCGCCAACCAAACGAAAATCCTGAAAAAACGGATCGGATGAAACTGCCCGGATAATTTTTAGAAGAGCGGGTGATACTGTTTCGAGGTGGAGCATTTGAAATCCTCTTTTTTCAGATTGAACAGGGCCGATGCCAAATAGATCGCATTTTCCGGCAGATAGTTAGCAGACAATAGCGTTTCCATGATTTTCTCCTCCGGATAAATCCGCATAACCTCGGCCACGTCTTCCAATCGCCCCAAGTCAAATACCCTGCGTATGATATGCGACGCATCACGCTCAAAATCAATTTTCTCCGGGTCGCTGTCCCAAAAAAGAAAGTCGGAAAAAACAGGTTTTATCTGCGCTGTGGTGGGCATGGTGAATTTTTGAATGACAAATTTAGGGATTTTCAAGGATCGTTAATCTAATAATCCTTACAATCGCAATACTCCACCCCAAACGGACACCCTTCCGGATTAAAGTGACAAAACTCGATGCCGTTTACTCCATGCTCCATTAGCATAGCCGGTTCCGCCATCCGCGCCAACATGGCCGGATAAAACACCCGGGCCGGCGTTTTTTTCGGCACCGTCGGCAAAAAATTGTACGCCACCCATAGCCGGACCAGGGCGTCCACCAGCGCCCGGACCTGCTCTTCCGTAAGTTGTTCCGCCGGCGGAAATTGATCCGGCGTAAAGCCGAAATGGTCGAACATGGTGATGGCCGGTTTTCCATGCAGCCAGTCTTCCAATTCGCCAATGGAGGCTTCGAAATTGCCGGGCATTTCCATGGGCGCTCGCTGCTCTGCATATCCTTCCGGTGGCTGGTGCATGGCATCGCGCAAACCGGCCTGGTAAAAATGCGGCGGAAAACGGCGCCAGCGGGCGAGCGTGGCGGCGTGAAGGTCGGAGAGCAGTTGGGCGAGATAGGTTTCCATGTTTTAGCGGGTGTTGTGTATGTTATTGTTACACATTTTGTTGTTAGGCTGCAAAGTGCAAAAAATGCACATTGGAAACAGTAACAGATTGTTCCAAAATGGAACCCACTCAATTTTCTTTTACAGACACCGGCAACTACCGGGGAAAGCTCGGTAGTTGCCTTTTCTTGTTCCCGCCCTTTGAGTGAAAAAATCTGTGGTTGATTCCCGTCGCGGCAACTTGTAAAAAATCCTTACAGATTGAAATACATGAGTATCTCCCCTTTGTTTTCCATGGTCATTTCTTTTTTCAACAAATATCGGCTGAGCAACAGATAGTTTAAAACATTTTGTGGACGCTTGATATATTTTTTTAAATTTAAAGTTTGCTAAAAACCTTATTATCTTTAACTTACAAAATTTCATTCCTAAAAAAGTTGACCGCACCGGAGTTTTCCGATCCGCTATCTTTGCAAAACGTCGAAGTGTGCAGGCCCACACTACTGGACATTTTGGGTTTAGACCTTCCAGGTTTCGCAAACCTGGAAGGTCTGGATACAGCCGAAGCATAAAATGTCCAGTAGTGTGGTGCCGGCCACAACATGATTCAGACGCAACATAACCGAACAATCAAACTTAAAAATACATTGCGCCGAACGGGGTTCGGCTATACCTTATGTACTGGCACTACGAAAAACGCCGCGCCCCCAAAGCCGCTCCCGGCGCCACCCGCAAAACGTACGGCTCCACCTGGTGGGGGCAACAATGGCTGCAGGCGCTCACCGACATCGATTATTCCAACCGCCTGCCGCGCGGCAAAACGTACGCCAACAAAGGCCTGGCGCACGACCTGGAATTGCAGGGCAACACCATCAGCGCCAAAGTGACCGGCAGCCAGCCCCGGCCCTACCAGGTGCAAATCACCGTGCCGGCGTTCGATCCCGGCACACGGGAACGCTTAGTGCGGGTGGTGACGGAAAACCCGCTGTTTCTCTCCAAACTGCTGAACCGCGAGTTGCCCCCCGAACTAAACGAAGCCTGCGTAACCGAAAATATCCACATTTTCCCGCGCCGTTGGGACGACCTGAAAGGCTCCTGCTCCTGTCCCGACTGGGCCGTGCCCTGCAAACACATGGCTGCCGTGCTGTACTTAGTCGCCAATGAAATAGACAAAAACCCCTTCGTGGTATTTGACCTGCACGGTTTCGACCTGGTAGCGGCCCTGGAGGAAAGCGGCTACACGGAAGCGGCCGGCGATTCGGTTTCCATCCCGGCGCTGACCCAATGGCAGCAGCCGGTAGCAGCAGCGGGTACAACGTTCACCCTCCATGAAGCACGGCTCGCCGCGCTCGATTTTTCCATCCTGCCCGACTGCCGCGACGATCTCATGCGCCTGCTGAGCGAAAAACCGGTGTTTTTCCCGGAGGGCGATTTTAAAAAAATACTCGCCGCGGCCTACAAAAGCATCGCCGGCGGCGTGGAAATGACTGCCGGGTTCGGCCAGGAATTGAAGGGCGAGCACACCCACGCCGTGCAAAACGCCGAAAAAGTACTGCTGCTGCTGGATGCCGCCGGGGGCGGTTTCCTGGGTTGTTCGCTGCTCGACGCCCGGGAAGAAAGCCTGATCGACTTCGACTCGGCAGCCGAACTGGCCGCTTTTCTTGAAGCGCTGCCGCCCGCACAGGTAGCCCAAAGCGCGCCGGAACTGCGCTCGCTGCACCTGGCGTACCGGTTGGCGGAAACGCTGGCCCGCAGGGGCGCTTATGTGCCGCAAATTTGTTCGCTGCCCGTTGAACAGGATCGGAGCGGGGCTTCCTTTTTTATTCGGTTCGTGCCCGCTTTGTTGAACGCCGGGGTGCGCGCAGTTTGCGAACAAGCCGCCGGCCTGATGGCGCCGGGTATGTTGGTGTATATCGGCGACGACCGGAACCTGGAGCCCGTTCCGGCGGATTACCTTTCCGCGCTGTTGGCTGTTTTCCTGGACTATTTTGTGCAGGAAAACACGGAAAAAGCGGCCCGCGAAGGCGAGCTGCCGCGCTGGTTTTTCTCCGGCGCCCCGGCCGTTTTCGAGCGTTTTGAAAACCGGGAATACCCCAAAAACATCCAGCTCTGGCTCAACCGTTTTTTCATTGCGGAAAAAGACTTTGTGCCGGTTTTCGAAGTGAACGACGACGAAGACTTGTTTGAAGTAGGCGTCAGTATCGAGGACAAAACAGCGGCATTTCAGGCGCCGGTACCGCTGGCCGCCATTTTTTCGGATCAAAAACACGCCCGCCTGCGCCTCAACGCCCTGCGCGACCTGAGCATGGTGGCGGAATTTTTCCCACCGCTGAACAACCTGATCGCCTCCAAAGGCAAGGAACGCCTGCGCTTCGACAGCCGTGCCTTTGTGGAGGTGTTCTTCAACGCCCTGCCGGTCATTCGCTTGTTCGGCATCCGCGTGTTGTTGCCGAAGGCCTTGCAAAAGTTGTTCCGACCCGCGGCATCCATGTCGCTGAGCGCCGGCAACAAGGGCAAAGTGGCGAGCGCCGGCCTGCTGTCGTTTGCCAGTATGATCGATTTTCAGTGGCAAATCGCCCTCGGCGACCAGTTACTCTCCCCGGAAGCATTTCTGAAAATGGTCAAAACCATGCGCGGTATCGTGCGGCTGGCCGACGGCTATGCCTACGTGGATGAAAAAGAAATGGCCGCACTACTGGAGAAAATCGAACACACCCCGGCGCCCACCGGCCCCAAATTACTGCAAATCGCCTTCTCCGGCGAATACCAGGGCGCCCCGGTGCACCTCGACGAATCGGCCAAAGCGCTCATCGCCGACTTGCTCCGCCCCGATGCCGTGCCCCTGCCCGCCGGACTGCACGCCACGCTGCGCCCTTACCAGCTGCGCGGCTTCGAGTGGCTGTACAAAAACACCCGCCTCGGCTTCGGCAGTCTCATCGCCGACGACATGGGTTTGGGCAAGACCCTGCAGGTCATTACCACCCTGCAACGCCTGAAAGAGGACGGCGCCCTCGCTGGCGACCAGAAAGCGTTGGTCGTGGCGCCTACCACCCTGCTCACCAACTGGTCGAAGGAAATCGCCCGCTTCGCCCCCGACTTGCGCCTGCACGTGTACCACGGGCCGGGCCGCAGCCTGAAACCCTTGAACGACTGCGAAATTCTGCTGACCACCTACGGCGTGGTGCGCTCCGAAATCGCGGAGTTTCAAAAAAAGAACTGGCTCGTAGCCGTCATCGACGAAGCCCAAAACATCAAAAACCTGGAAACGGCCCAGACCAAGGCCGTGAAAAAACTCCAGGCGCCCGTGCGTATCGCCATGACCGGCACGCCCGTGGAAAACCGCCTGAGCGAATATTACTCGCTCTTTGAATTCGCCAACCGGGGCTACCTGGGCTCGCTGAAAGAATTTACCGACGAATACGCCAAGCCCATCGAACTGGAACGCAACCACGCCGCCCTCGACCGGTTCCGGCGCGTCACGGCGCCCTTTCTGCTCCGCCGCGTGAAAACGGACAAAAGCATTATCAGCGATCTGCCGGACAAAATAGAAACCGATCAGTTCTGCGTGCTGACGCCCGAACAGGCTGCCTTGTACCAAAATGTGGTGGACGAGTCGCTGCGCGCCATCGAGAAAGAAAAAGAAGGCGACATCAAACGCCAGGGGCTGGTGCTGAAAATGCTGACCGCCCTGAAACAGGTGTGCAACCACCCGGCGCATTTCCTGAAAAAATCCGCTGCCGACCCGGATTTGTCGGGCAAAACCCAACTGCTGCTCGACCTGCTCGCGCAAATCCGGGACAACGGCGAAAAGACGCTGATCTTCACCCAATACCGCGAAATGGGCGAGCTGCTGGTTCCGCTCCTGCGCGGGCAATTGGGGATTGACGCCGCCTTTTTGCACGGCGGCGTATCGCGCAAGGGCCGGGACGAAATGGTGGAAGCCTTTCAGCACCGGCACAGCGAGCGCGTACTGCTGCTGTCGCTCAAGGCCGGCGGCACCGGCCTCAACCTCACCGCCGCTTCCAATGTGATCCACTACGACCTCTGGTGGAATCCCGCCGTGGAAGCCCAGGCCACCGACCGCGCTTTCCGGATCGGCCAGCAACGCAACGTGCAGGTACACCGCTTCATCACCCAGGGCACGTTCGAAGAGAAAATCAACGCCATGCTGCAATCGAAAAAAGAACTGGCCAACCTCACGGTGGCAGCCGGGGAAAAATGGGTGGGGGATTTGACGGATGGGGAGCTGCGGGAGTTGGTGCGGTTGGGGGGATGAGGGTTATTGGGCGCCACGGCAGACAAATCTGCATTTTCTGCTACATTTGCTTCAAATCGATCATCATCCAAAGGCTATGTATCTTTTCTTCGACACGGAAACCACCGGACTGCCCCGCGATTGGAACGCTCCGGTGACTAATACTGCCAATTGGCCACGTATGGTGCAGTTGGCGTGGTTGCTCTATGAACCCGACGGAAAACTGGTGAAGTCAAACAATCATATTATATTTCCGGAAGGCTTCACCATTCCACGCGATGCCACGGCCCTGCATGGTATTACTACAAAAATGGCCGTAGATCAGGGTGAAAACCTGAGCACCATACTCAAACTGCTAGACACCCTGGTAGCAGAATCAACCCTGCTCGTGGCGCATAACATGAATTTTGATGAAAGAATCATCGGGGCGGAGTTTATCCGGAACAAAATGAAAAACGTACTGGCCGGCAAGCCCAAAATTTGCACCATGGAAAGCGCGACGCCTTTTTGCGGCATTCCCGGCCGCTACGGCTACAAATGGCCAAAACTCTCTGAACTGCACTATAAACTATTTCGCACGCATTTTGACGAGGCGCACAATGCAGCAGTGGATATTGCCGCAACGGCAAAATGCTTTTGGGAGTTGAAAAGGTTGGGGGTGATTGCAGAATGAGCGCGCTACGCGAATTCGTAAATTTCAACTTTCACCACGATGTCCGAATTTCAACTCTACCACTACGGTGTCGTATTCGAAGCGGTATCCCTCCTCGTCTTGTGTCAGCCAACCGGCAGTGATGCCATATAATTTGATTTCAGCCTTTCTCATCTCATTCAATATTGCGGTTCATTGGTACCGGGCCGAGTTGGTGCCCAAATAGTTGTAATACCTGATTCACCTTGTCGAGCCGCAGGGTTGTCTTTCCCTGTTCCAGTTCCCGTACAAAACGAAGCCCTACGCCGGCTTTTTCCGCCAGTTCCGGCTGGGTGAGTTTGACAAGCCGTCTTCTTTCTTTTACAAAAGCGCTTAATTGCATCGATCGTTTCCATATTTCACATCCCCGGCCAATAATTAATTGCCCCTGATTTGTTACAAAGAATGATTAAATTTGCCCCTTATTTATTACAAATCGCGTATGAATTTTGAGCGAAAAGCATATCGCCGCTTATTGGAGTGGAAAACGAACCCCAATCGCAAACCGTTGATCATTCGCGGCGCCCGGCAGGTAGGGAAGTCCACACTGGTCAATCAGTTTGCCAAAGAATTCCGATATTTTATATCGCTGAACATGGAAAAAAGGGCCCATCAGCGTTTTTTTGAAGGGTTGCAGGATGTAAGGCAAATCACGGAGGCCGTATTTCTCAGCACCAACACGCCCAAAGATGCGGGCCCTGTGCTGTTGTTTATCGACGAAATCCAGGAATCTCCCCGGGCCATTCAGATGCTGCGGTATTTCTACGAAGAGCGACCCGATCTGTTTGTAGTTGCCGCGGGCTCCTTACTGGAGTTCGCCCTGCGTGAAGTGCCTTCTTTCCCGGTGGGGCGTGTAGAGCAAATGGTGTTGCATCCTTTCGATTTCGAGGAGTTTCTGATGGCCATAGGGCACTCCGCTGCCTTAGCAGCATTAAATCGTATACCGATCGAACAGCATGCCCACGATACGCTCCTGGAACTGTTTCATACCTACGCTGCCATCGGCGGCATGCCCGAGATCATAAAACAATATATAAACGATCAGAGCATGGCCAACCTGTCGCACACATACGAGTCGCTCTGGCAAGGGTACAAAGACGATGTGATCAAATATGCGCGCAACCCGACAGAACGCAAGGTGATGCAGCATGTGATTTACACCGCGTCACAGGAGAAAGACCGCATCGTATTCGAAGGTTTCGGCCATTCCAATTACAAGTCCAGGGAAGTGGGCGAAGCGCTGCGATCCTTAGACCAGGCGCGTATCGTCCAGTTGATTTACCCCAGTAGCAGCACACGCCCGCCTATTGAAACAGATTATAGAAAAAGGCCCAGGCTCCAGTTTCTGGATACGGGTCTGTTGAACCATGCCATGCAACTTCAGGCGGGTATGATCGGCCTCGAGGACTTGGGTACTGTATATAAAGGTAAAATAGTGCAGCACCTGGTCACGCAAGAATTGATGGCACAACACGATACGCCATCCTACAAGCCACATTTTTGGGTACGGGAAAACGCCAACAGCCAGGCGGAAGTTGATTTATTATACACGTGCAAACAGTACGTTATACCGGTTGAAATCAAATCCGGTGAGTCGGGGGCCCTCCGATCCCTGCACCAGTTTGTGGAAGCCTGTGGCCATCCGTACGCTATGCGCCTGCTGGCCAACCGTTTTTCCGTTAACCAGACGCAAACCCCCAAGGGCATTCCCTTCCTTTTGATGAACCTGCCTTACTACCTGGGGACGAAAATTCCGGAATACGCGGCGCATTTTATTTCGATTTACAAGTTGAGGTGAATACAATACACTCATTCTTCCGGCGGCTGGTGCATGG
>CALEYM010000488.1 GCA_937926185.1 uncultured Bacteroidota bacterium
TGATTTTTTACAACTCCGGCAATGGGATTCATGCATGACGCACCTGGATACAGCGATCCGGATAGAGACGGGTATTTATGGAGAGATATTTTCCCTGAATACCGTTGCCTGGCGCCTGAAAGGGCAATGCGCCCGGGAAATGGGCGATACATCCCGGGCAAGGCAATTTTATCAAAGGGCATTGCGCGCCAACAATTACAGCATCTGCGCTATCGATGATATCCGTGACCCGGCTGAAGGTTTCCAGTCGTTTTACGCGCTTGGCGAACTAAGCCTGGATGCCGGCGACAACAGGCAGGCCCTTACATATTTTACCAAGGCAGATTCAGCATTACATTTTCACCGCCTGCGTTTGCAGGCAAGCGGGTCAAAGATGAAACTGAGCGCAAGCACCCGTTTTCTGTATGAAAAAGCCCTTGAAACTGCTTATCTGCTCTATCAACAAACCGCGAATCCCGGTTTTGCCGAACAGGCCTTTTGTTTTACCGAACGGCACAAAGGCCTGCTCCTGCAGGAAGCGTTCCTGGCTTCCAATGCCCGCACTTTGGGCGGCATTCCCGATTCGGTTTTCGGGCCGGCGCTGAAACTACAACAAGATATTGCGGCACTCAAGCAGGCGCGCTGGGCAACCATCGACCGTTTGCGCCGGCAACGCATCGCCGAATGGCCCGAAACACATCCCGATGTGCTGGCGGTTTCGGCTAAAATTGCCGGCGCCGAATTCCGGCTCGATGCAGTAGAAAAGCAGCTGGACAGCATTCATTCGCAATACGCGTTAATGAAATCCGATTATTCCCCGGTTTCCTGGCGCGCGCTGCGCGATTCCGTTCTTGCACCGGCTAAAAAATCCCTGCTGGAGTATTTCATCGCGGAGAGCGGCGTTTACGTTTTCTCCATCTCTCCGGGCGGTTTTTCAATGCATTTCCAACCCATTGACAGAGACAGTTTGCGGCGGTGGGTATCGCAAATGCGGCGGGGAATTCTGGGCAGCGACGACGAAAGGCAACCCAACCCGGGCGCCCAGCCATTTTTGAACCACTACCTCGACTACGGGCAAAGGTTGTACCGCCTGCTTTTGCCCGATCCTGTCGTGGCAAACTTAAATACCCCGGCATGGGTGATTTCACCGGACGATTGCCTGGCGACAATCCCGTTTGAAGCATTGCTGACCCGCCCCGCCGAAAACGCGATGTTGTTTAAAACCTTGCCTTATTTACTCCGGGATCGGGATATCAGTTATGCTCCCTCCGCCGCCACGCTTCACCTGATGAGCCGGGACATGCTCCGCGATACTTTTCCGTTCGACTTCGCAGGTTTTGCTCCTTTCTACGAGCAGCCGGCATCGGCCCTGGACACTATCTTTCCCGGCAACCGGTTCATGGGCGAACAGTACGACCGCCTCGACCAATCGGGCAGGCCCCTTGCCGCCGGTCGTGTGGTTTTCCGCAGGCATACATTGTACCTGTTTTCATCGGCTACTAAACTTCAGCTTCATCATACGGCTCAACAATGCCGGATTCTGGAAATCGTCACCCATGCCGTGGCGGACACGGCCGGCGACGACCGCGCCTGTCTGATCCTGCGGAAAAAGACGGGCAATACCGTGCTGAACGACAGCCTTTTTAGCGGTGAAATTTATGCGCTCGATTTAAAGGCCGACCTGGCCCTGATACTCGGCTGCGGCACCGGACAGGGAAAAATACAGGCGGGAGAAGGATCTGTCAGCCTGGCTCATGCATTTGCCGGTGCAGGCGCCCGGAGCGTTATGGCAACCTTGTGGAGTGTGCTGGAATCTCCTGCCGCTTGGATCACAACGGATTTTTTTAAAGCAATAGAACGCGGTAAACGGACCGACGAGGCGTTGGCCGCGGCCAAACGCAACTATCTGAATGTTGCAAAAAATTTGAATAGCTTGCCCTATTTCTGGGCCGGCTTCTACCTTTTCGGCGACACCAGCCAACGGCTGGCCACGCCCTGAACATACCTTATTCGATCTTATTTAATCGCTTCCAAACTTGTTCAAATGCGTCCAGCCGGCTGCCGGACAATCCGAACGCTTCGGGCTGCTCCATTACCGGTCGCATTAATTTCAGTAAAACAGGAGCAGACTCCGGCAGCAGATATATGTAGCAGGCAATTTCATCCAATTGAGCGTCCAGCCGAAAACGAGCGTTGCCGGGATTGTCTTTCAACCGGCCATACCAACGGGCCGCGGCGGCATGGTCTCCTTTTAAAAAAGCGATATGCGCCAGATGCAGCTGCGCGGCGCTTTGGGTGGTATCCAGCGAATAAGCCAGCCGGAACGCATCGTCCAGCCTGTTTTGAGCGGCCAGCGTCAAAATCGAGTCGGCCATGTCCCGCTCCGACGGGGCGCCCATCAGTACGTCCTTTTCCAGCAGGGTTGAATAGGCCCGATCGCCCCATTTACGCCAGTTTTCCGGCAGTACACCGGCCTGCGAGGCAGCGGGTGGCGGCAATTTGTTCAACTCCGCGTTGGCGGGCGGCAGTTGGACGGGCGTGTCGGGCTCGACAGCCTGGGATTCAGGAGCGGGCAAGCTCGGTTCCTGCACGACAGACCCTTGGAACCGAAAATACCATAACCAAATAAAAATCAGCACTGCGCCGAGCGCCGCGGCAAGCAGCCAGATCGTCCGGCGGCGATCCCGGTTTGGCGTGGCGAGCGGGGTTTCCGCCCTCATCTGCTCCGTCCGCCAGGCTGCCATTTTTTCTTTCAACACGGCCCGGCGAAGATAGTACAACACCTCCTTTTCCTTGCGCAAAGCCTCCACACGGCGGCGCAGCGCGCCGTCGGCTTCCAGGGCCGATTCGAAGGCCGCGCGGTCCGGTTCGCTCATGCGTTCCAGGACATAGTCTTCCAGGTCTTCAAAGTCGTACATACGCTCGTTCATTCATGGTCAGAAGTTTTGGGTGATGTCCGGACGGGCAACGAGGAAGTTGTTCAGTTTTTCGCGACATTTATAAGTCGCCTGTTTGGCCGCATCAGGCGAAGGGCGGCCCAGCGAACGGGCCACCTCGTTGAAACTGAAATTTTCATACCACATTAATAACAAGGTCTTGCAGGTTTCGCCCAGGTGGGAAAGTATCTCCAGGGCCCGCACATAGCGGTCATTTTCTGCAAAGGCGTTCTCCGGGTTTTTATTAGCCGCTGCATTTTCATTCGCCTTCCGGTGGCGCGCCTCCAGTCGTTGCTCTCCGCGATAGGCCGTATAAAAATTGATGCGGGCAAAACGCACGATAGTGCTGCGGATGGCGCTTTTCTCCGGGTCGTATTGGTCGATCTTTTCGTAAAAATCGATAATGGCGTCGGCAAAGGCTTCTTCAAAAATGGCATCATAGCGGCCGTCGCGGCGGTCGTATAGCCGGGTTTTGGCGTGTACGGCCGCGCGCAGGCCGGCGTCGTTGAGCAGGGAACGCAGGGCGGCGTCTCGACGGCGGCGGTCGAAGCTTTTTAAGTCGGAGAGAAGGGTGGCGTCGAGCAAGGGGGAGGGGGATTTTACAATAAACCAGATTAAGGTTGTCAAAAAATTCAAACTTATACAGCCCGGTTTGCAATATAAAGGCCGCTCATTCCTTTTGGGAAAGAACCGTTTTTATTGCTCCATTTAGCAAATCCGGTCTGCGCTTAAATAATCCATTCCACAAGTTGATGTCCATTGACCTAAAATGTAAAAGTCGTCGAAAAAACGGCAATATCTCATCATTTCTGTTCTGATAGCTAATATAATAGTTAAAACGCACCAAATCGAAATCCAAGGGGTTCAATTCCGCAGACTTTTGCAAGTCCAACACTGCCGAAGCGACAATTTTTTCTCGTTGTTCTTCGGAGTGTAATGAATAATACAGATAGTACTTCGTCCATGCTCTAAAAGAAAACAACTCAGCATGAAATGGATTTTCCCGAATACAAATATCCAAACATTTTATTGCTTCTTCAAGACTAGAAGAATCTCGTTTGTTGTTTAGTATCAAGCTTAAATAATATAAATATTGAAGGTTCTCCGGTTCAAAACTTAGTGCTTTTTTTATATTAACTTCGGCTTCATTATAATCATTTTGATAAAACAGTTTTAACGCGTTTGAAAAAAACTGTAAACCATTGTTATCATATTTAATTAGCGAAATACTTCTCGACATCAATTTCTCAATAAATTTTTGATCGAAATTTATATACCTGGGGTCTGCAATGGAGTCATGGAGGTCTATAAACTGGGAAGCATACTGGCTTGCTAACTCATGGAAAC
>CALEYM010000489.1 GCA_937926185.1 uncultured Bacteroidota bacterium
CGAATTGCCGCAAGCAGCCGGGGCAGACATGCAATTCCGGGTCATCGACCTGACGGGCCGGTTTGTATCAGCGCAAAATGCCCAAACCGGTAGTGCGCGTCAAACGGTAGAAGTGGGCGGCGTGCCGGCCGGCTTGTACTTTTTACAAGTACTCTCGGAAGGAAAAATACTGGCAATAGAAAAATTCGTGAAGCAATAAACTTAAAAAAAATGAAAAAAACTATCCTGGTTATATTCCAGATCATCTCAGGCAATCTGCTTTTTTCGCAATCGTCCAATGCCCTTTCCTTTTCAGGCAGCAATGCCTATGTGGTACTGGACGCCCTTGTTCAGCCTATTTCCCAAAACCCGGATTTCACCGTTGAATTTTGGATGAAAGCAAACCTGGGCGACAACATGCACAGCCCGCGGGTAGCCCTTTTTGCCATAAACCCATGGGAGCAAGGCGTTCCGGAGAACAAACTTTTGATTGTCATGGGCGGAAGCTTCTCGCAAACCGGAAACCTGCTGATCCTGGAGGATGTCGGCGGCAGCGCCGGGGTGGAACTTACGAGCACTACCGTTGCGGGCGATGGCGTCTGCCATCACGTTGCCTACGTCAAATCCGGTTCAACAGGCAGATTATTTATTGATGGCGTCCTGGAAGGAACACACACGGCGAATATATCGGTTACCGGAACGGACAGAGTCAGCATCGGGCAGGAGTGGGATTATGCCAACCCGTCCGATTTTTATAATGGCGAACTGGATGATCTGCGGGTTTGGGCGGTGGCCAGAACGGCCGCACAAATCCAGTCGACCATGAATATTGAACTGGCCGGAACGGAAACGGGACTGCTGGCTTGCTACGATTTTAACCAGGGCATTCCGGGAGGCAACAACGCGGCGGTGACCCAGTTAACAGACAAAACGGCAAATAATCTCCACGGCCAATTGTACAACTTTGCACTAAATGGCAGTGTTTCTAATTGGATAACAGACAGTTGCCTTCCCCTGGGTTGCCCGAACTTACCGATATCGGCTGGGCCCGACGCCGTCATTTGTACGGGCAACTCCGCGGGCTTGCAGGCTACGGCCGGGTTCGATACCTACCAGTGGAGCCCGGCGGCAACGCTCGACAACCCCAACAGCCCGAACCCCGTGGCCACCCCTGCCGCGACCACCACGTACTACTTAGTTGCCACAAAATCAGACCCGGTTCAGAATGTTTGCACCTACACCGACAGCGTTACCGTGACGGTCAATCCGTCCGACTCGACGTTCTTCTCGTATACGCGCTGCGCCAACGAACCCATTGAAATCAACGGCGAGCTGGTCAGCACCGACCAGGTATTTATCCAGATTTTGTCCAATATCCGCGGCTGCGACAGCGTGGTTACCACCTACCTGAATTTTTTACCCTTGCCAACCCGCGCCGAGAGTATCGAGTTTTGCGCAGGCGAAAGCGTAGCAATCGGCGGCGTCAGTTACAACCAGCCGGGCACCGTGGTCGATACGATACCCGCTACCGGCCCGGGCTGCGACACGGTGGCGACGTATACGTTGAATATGCTACCCTTGCCCACCCGTTCGGAAACGATCGAATTTTGCCCGGGAGAACCCGTAGTGATTGGCGGTAACACCTATTCCCAGCCTGGCACTGTGGTCAATATCATTCCTGCAGCTGCTGGTTGCGATACGATACTTACCTATTCACTGGCCTACCTGACGCCTGCGCCGTCTACTGTTGTTATGTCATGTCCTGACGCGGTGAACATCGCCATCCTGCCGGGCGCCGGGCCGACGGTGGCGCACTACCAACTGCCGGACGCTTTTTCCGATTGCCTTTGCCCAGGCTTGTCGTTGGAGTTGAGCGACGGCCTGCCCTCCGGCAGTGCATTTCCGCCGGGCAAAACAGTGGTCTGCTATACCGCGCAAGACAGCTGTGGCAATTCCGCTTCCTGTTGTTTTGAGGTGATTATCCGCGAAGAGCAAGCCTGCGACACCAAGGATATTGGCTGCATGAAATACGAATTGTTGACCATCTCAGCCGACGCCGCTAAAAACCGTACATACCGCATTCGCGTAACAAATAACTGCCCGAACCCGCTGGTCTATACGGCCATCCAGCTGCCGAACGGCATTACCGCCGGCGAACCGGCGCAGCTCTCGGTATTCAAAGCCCAAAGCGGCCGGGAATACGAGGTGCGCAATCCGAACTACTCGCCATTTTATTCCATCCGGTTTAAATCGGTAGCAACGGGTATTACAGGCAGTCAATCGGAGATATTCGAGTACACGCTGCCTGCTCAGGTTGCTCCCGATTACATCCACATCACGTCGCGACTCGAAACCCAGCAGTTTTATGAAGCGCATTTAAATACGTTTAACTGCCCGCTTGGGATCACGAAACCCGGAAACAAGGCTGGCAGCCGCGCCGAAGCGGCGTTAAAGGAACAGCCTGCCATCCGGCTATTTCCCAACCCCAACGGCGGCACGCTGTATGTCGACCTTACTGCCTGGGTTGGCGAGACACTGCAAATCCGGGTGTTCAGCGCGCAAGGTCAACAGTTGCATCAGTCAACCGCGGTTGCCGGTGATGCGCCGCAACTACTCCAAGTGCCCGGCAGGTTGCCCGCTGGCTTGTATTACCTGCAAGTAATTGAAAAAGGCAGCGCACGCGCAATGGAAAAATTTGTGAAGCAATAAGATGGAGTCTGAGCATGCCGGGGATTTTCTGCCGGAGCGCAGTGTCCCCGGTTTTGTAAAACTATTTATACAATTTTTTTATCAGCTCCGGCAGTTGCCGGAGCGCCGCCAGCTCTTTATACTTCTCCCGCATTTCCTCCGCCGGCGCGCCAAAATACGTTTTTCCGCCTTCCAGCGATTTGGATACGCCGGCGCCGGCCAGTACCACGGCGCCTTTGCCGATGCGCACCGCCTGCACCACGCCCACCTGGCCGTACAGCACCACGTTGTCTTCGATGACCGTTTTGCCGCCGATGCCCACCTGGGCGGCCATCAGGCAATTTTTGCCGATCACCACGCCGTGGCCGAGGTGTATCTGGCAGTCCAGCTTGCTGCCGGCGCCGATGATCGTGTCGCCGCTCACGCCTTTGTTGATGGTACAGCCGGCGCCGATGTCCACCCGGTCTTCGATGATGACCCGGCCGCCGGAGCGCCATTTCTGGTAAGCGCCGTCGGGGTGTTTTTTAAAATAAAAAGCGTCGCTGCCGATAATGCAGTTCGGGCCGATGACGACATCTTCGCCGATATAAGTATATTCTCCAATGTAGGTATTAGCCTGAATGTACGTGCGCGCACCGATCCGGACGTTTGCCGCGATCACAACACCGGGTTCGATGATGGCCGTGGGATGGATGTCGGCGCGGTGGCTGACGGGTGCGGTCAGCGGATCAAACGGGCGGTGTTCGCGGATCAGGGTATCATACACGTTGAACGGATTTTCCACCACCAGGATGGCTTTTCCCGGCGGGCAATCCGCCGCGGCATTTAAAAGGATGACGGTAGCGGCGCTATCGAGCGTTTTTTGAAAATATTTTGGCGCATCGGAAAAGGCGATGTCGCCGGATTCCACTTTGTGGATTTCATTGATACCGGTAGCGCAGAGCGTTTTTTCACCAATCAGTTGGGCGTTGAACCGGCGGGCGAGTTCAGTGACGGGGATGGGTTGCGGAAATTTCATAGCTGGATGGATTGATAAAATGCGGAGCGCAAAAGTCTGAAAATTCGGGGTAGCCGGGTGTTATAAAAATTCATCAGAAAGACGACAATCCATCAAACAGCCATACAACCAAACCGCCATATCTTCTACATTTACCCCCAAACCAACTAACAATGATCCGATCCATGTCAGTTCGCGGCTTTTTGGCTACGTTTTTCCTGTTCTTATGCTCTTTTTCCGTTTCCGCGCAGCAGCCACTGCCGACTGCTGAATTACGCGGCGTTTGGATTGCCACCGTCGTCAATATCGACTGGCCATCCGCACCGGGACTTCCGCCCGAACGCCAGCAAATGGAGTTCGACAGCCTGCTGGATGTGCTGAAAGCCATGGGCATGAACGCCGTTTTTGTGCAGATCCGTCCGGCCGGCGATGCCCTCTACCCCTCGGCAGTAGTGCCCTGGAGCAAATACCTGACCGGTCAGCAGGGCCTTGCCCCGGAACCCTTGTACGACCCGCTGGAATACATGATCAAATCGGCCCACAGCCGGCGGATGGAGTTTCACGCCTGGATGAACCCCTACCGCGCCACTTTCGATCTCGACACGGCCAGCCTGGCGCCCAACCATCCGCTGCGCGCCCTGCCCGATAATCGCAAGGGCGAGTGGTTTTTCCGTTATGGCAACCGCTACTACTTCAATCCTGCCAGTGCTCTGGTTCGCCAGCACCTGATCAATGTCGTCAAGGAGGTGGTGGTGCGCTACGATATAGACGGCATTCACTTCGACGATTATTTTTATCCCTATAAGGAACCCAATCAGATGCTCCAGGATTACAACGACTTTGCCGCCGATCCGCGCGGCTTCGTCAGGATCGAAGACTGGCGCCGCGACAACGTAGACCGGCTCATCGAGGGCGTTTCCAAAATGATCAAAGGGATCAAACCCTACGCGCGTTTCGGCGTAAGCCCGTTCGGGGTGTGGCGCAACGCCGACCAGGACCCCATCAACGGCTCGCAAACCCGCGCGGGTATTACCTGCTACGACGACCTGTATGCCGATGTGGTGAAATGGCTGCAAAACGGCTGGATCGATTACGTGGCGCCGCAGATATACTGGAGTATCGGTTTCGGCCCGGCCGATTATGAAATCCTCATCGACTGGTGGAGCAAACGCACCTACGGCAAACACCTGTACGCCGGACATGCCGCCTACAAGATCAATAATTTCCCCAACGACCCCAACTGGACCAAACCCGACGAAATTAACCGCCAAATCGCCCTCAACCGGAACAACGGCATGGTGCAGGGAAGCCTGTTTTTTTCAGCCAAACCCCTCTTGCGCAACCCGCTCGGCGTGCAGGATTCGCTCATTACCACGCTGTTTCCCAACCAGTCGCGAACGCCCGGCATGGGCTGGCTTTCCAAGGCGCCGCCGGCTACCCCGCAAATATGCAGGGTGGGCGGATCCGTCAGCACGGTCAAACTCGCCTGGCATGCCTGCGACATCGGCATCCCGGATGAAAACCCATACTATTTCGCCATCTACCGTTTCGACGGCCAAAGCGTTGGTGATTTCCAAAACCCGCGCAACCTGCTGACTTACACGCCTTTCTACACGGAAAAATGGATTTTTGAAGACCCCACCGCGGCAGAAGGCGAGTATTATACATACGTCGTGATCGCCTATAACCGCTACAATGTGGAGAGCTATTCCAGCGACCCGGTAGTGGTAAAAAAGACTAAAAAAGGCGCCAAAAAGAAGAAGAAGTTTTTCGGGTTCCTGTTTTAATTTTATGGTACAGATTTTTAATCTCCCATAAATAACTTCATGCCCGAAACGGCAACCACCGCCAGCAATAGCCGGTAAATCCATACATTGGCATTCGGTACACGGGCAGCGAACTGTACGCCCAGCCAGGCGCCGAAGGACTGGAATACGGCCATCAGCAATCCGTACACCCAATGCACCTGACCGTAGTACACAAATACGGCCAGCGCCGGCACGGTGAATATCGCCACGAGCAACACCTTGATCCCGTTGGCAGCGCGCAGGCTGTATTTGCCGGCCAGCACCAGACAGGCCAGCATAAATATACCCACCCCCGCCTGGATAAAGCCGCCGTAAATACCGATCAGGAAAAAGGCAAACAGGGTGAGCGGATGCCGCCGCCGTCCGGCATCCGGCGTCGATTCGCGGATCCAGCGTTCGGGTTTGAGCAGCAACACGAAGAACATAAAAACCATCAGCGCGCCGAGGGTGAAGTTCATGGTCTTTTCATCCAGCCCCACGGCAATACGCGAGCCGGCAATGGCGCCCAATACCGACGGTACCACCAACCACCAGACACCCTCAAAAGATGCAGGGTCTTTTTTGAAAAAGCCCCGGGCGCCCACCATACCCTGAAAGAGCACCCCCACCCGGTTGGTACCGTTCGCTACCGGCGCCGGCAAACCGCAGATAAAAATAAAAACGGGCAGGGTGATGAGCGAACCGCTGCCGGCAAGGGTATTGATCAGGCCGCAGGATACGCCGGCAAGGGCGAAAAGGAGAAAGTCGAGGAGGGAAAGGTCGAATGTCATAACGCCGGGCAGTTAGCGGCCGGAAGGCACAAAAATCGAAGTGTTTTGTCACTTTGAAAAAAAAGTGTTCAGTTTGCAGGGAGGAAAGACGGGGAACTATAAAAATATCACGTGCCACCGGGCACTGCAAAACGAATACACCGGCAAATGCAATCCCTCTTTTGGGCTGACCGCCTTCGCAATCTGGCCACCATTTTGGTCATCACCATTCACGTTTCGGCGCCGGTTTCACATACCTACACCGATTTTGACACCTGGCACTGGTGGGCCGCCAACTGGTGGGATGCCCTGGGCCGTCCCTCGGTCAACCTGTTCGTCATGCTCAGCGGCTTTTTATTGCTGGGTAAAGATTACCCCACCGGCTCTTTCCTGAAAAAAAGGTTTACCCGCGTGCTCATCCCGGCCCTCGCCTGGATGCCGGCCTACCTGCTCTACGGACATATAGCCCACAACGAGCCGGCTACCCTGCCCCAAGCCCTGGAGAAAATGATCGAAGGCCCCGTGCATTACCACCTCTGGTTCATCTATCTCATCCTGGGGCTCTACCTCACCTACCCCATCCTGCGCCCCTGGGTACGTCAGGCGCAGGAACAAGACTATTGGTATTTCTTTGCCGTGTGCGCCCTTGGCACCTGGATTTACAAGTTTTTAAGCGTCTTTTTCGAGGTTCGGATCGGCTTATATTTTGAATTATTTACCAATCAATTGGGGCATTTTGTGCTGGGGTATTACCTCGGCAACAAAGTGCTGGCCGGCGAAACGCCGGCAGTGCAGGGCATCTCGCCCTGGCGTCTGTCACGACCGCAGGTACGGTGGCTGGCCTGGGCGTTAATCATTGCCGGTACGGTTGTTACAGCGGCAGGCGGCTATTGGCACAGCGTGTCCAAAGCCGCGTTTCAACCCTATTTTTACGACTATCTCACGATCAATGTCACGCTGCCGGCAGCCGGCTGGTTTTTGCTGGCGCGCCATGCCTGGAACGAACGGCCATTGCTGGAAGCGGAACAAAAATTTGCGGCAGCCAGCTTCGGCATCTACCTGGCGCACATATTTGTGATGGACTGGTGGGCGCAATGCGGCTACTGGCACAGCGTGGCGCATCCGGCAAAAACGCTGCCCATACTCATTGCGCTGGTGAGCATCACCACCTTTATGGCCATATTGTTTATCCAGGCCTTGCCGGGCGGGAAGAAAATCACCTGAGGTTTGTTGATTCGTTGATTCGTTGATTTGTTGATTTGAGGGGCTTCGGGCAGGGCCCTCAAATCAACAAATCAACAAATCAACGAATCAACAAATCAACCACCAGTGCATTGGATATTTCTCTTTCACGCCGGTAGCGCCCTGGCAGGCGCTTTTGCGAAGGCCTCCTGGTATTTCCGGCGATGTGCCCGGGGCGACCTGTCGTTACCAGCGTCCAACGCGTGGCCGGAACAGCAAAACCGGCGCTGGAAACACTATTTTTACGGCACGACTTACCTGGCTGCCGTTTTTTGCCTCCTGCGCGGCTACTCCCGAAACAGGGCAGAAAAACGGCGATTCGGCCAACTATCCGCCCTGGCCTGTTTTTTCGACGACCTGGCGGATACTTTCCGCCACCACGACGGTTCAGCCGCCCCTCCCGGCGACCCGGAACAATACGGACAAGCGGCCGACCCCGGCGGTACAGCCGTACATTTGCTTCATACGTTATACCGGGATTTGCCGCCGGAAAATCTGCCCGAATTCAAAACCTTCCTGCACCGGGTGTTCAAGCTGGAAACCGACGGAAGACAACAAAACGGCCAGGCCTTGCCTTTGGAGGAATTGCAGCGCCTGACCGCTGAAAAAGGCGGCTGCTCGGCGCTGCTTTTCCGCCGCTTGCTGGACCATCCCCTTCCGGAGGCCGAACAAGAGGCTTTATTTCAGTTCGGCGCTCTTATACAGCTCTGCGACGACATTTTCGACCTCTGGTTCGACCGGCAAAACGGCATCGCCACGTTGGCAACCCTTTTATGCGAACAAAACAAGCTGCCATTGTTGCAACAATATTTCGACCGGCAAACCGGGATCACGATCCATGCTTTCCGGCAAACGCCCTACCCCCGCCTGCAAGTGGAAACCGCCCTGCGCGCCATCCATTTTCTGGTCAGTATCACGCGCGTTTGCCTGAATCATTACCGCGATTTGCAAAAAAAGCGCGGAACTTTGCCGCTCGATAATCGCAGCGACATGGTGGTGGACATGGAACAAACCCTGAACCGCTTCCGGGCCATGCTGAAGTTATTTAATAAACTATTGTAAATGAACGATATAACGATAAAATCTATCCGGGAAAGTATCGCCGTAAAACAGGCTATTCTGACGGATGACGGGTTTTTGGAAAAAATAAACCGGGCCGCGCAAATACTGATCGAGACTTTCCGCCGCGACGGGAAAGTCCTTTTTTGCGGCAACGGCGGCAGCGCGGCAGACGCCCAGCACATCGCCGCCGAATTGTCGGGTCGCTTCTACACCGACCGCCCACCCCTGTACGCCGAGGCCCTGCACGTCAATACTTCCTACCTCACCGCCGTGGCCAACGACTACGGTTACGATCACGTGTTCGCCCGCATGGTGGAGGCCGCCGGCCGGCCCGGCGACGTGCTGGTGGCCATCAGCACCTCCGGCAATTCAACAAGTGTATTGAACGCCATAGAAAAAGCCCGCGCCCGCGACATGGCTGTCATCGGGCTCACCGGCGCCACGGGCGGGCGTATGACAGGGCTTTGTACCCTGCTGCTGAATGTGCCGTCCGGCGATACGCCGCGGATACAGGAGGCACATATCCTGATCGGGCATATTTTGTGCGAGGCGGTGGAGAAATCTATTTTTGGGTAACTTTCGGACAAAATTGGGCAAATACCGCCCGATGTTATCAAAATTAATCTTCAGGAAGTAATTTTAACCCCTGTAATCAAGCCGTTTCGCCTGGGGACTTTCCAACGTTAAATTTTAAAATTCCATTTATGAAAAACAATGCCTCAACGCCTTTACTATTGATTCTGTTGGGTATAATGCTGTCTTGTAATCTGGAGAAAATAGAATTGGGCGATGTGCCAACGGCTACGTTTGAACGCCACTTTGGCGGGAGCAACCCTGACAATGCCAGCGCCGCTATCGAACTTTCCGACGGTAGTTTTGTGTTGGCGGGTTATGGTAACAGCCACCTTATAAAAATTAACGGGCAAACAGGTGATTCTGTAAGGTCATTTTTGGGCGCATCCGGGAGTTCGACTTTTTGGATAGATGATCTGATAAAAGTCAACAATGATAAAATAGTGGTATGCGGATTCCGGTCAGAGAACCTGATTTGGAAAGGGATGGTCGCTCGCTTTGATTCCTCACTGACCCCTGAAGAAGAGGTGAACTCTGGCGCCACAAATGATTTTACTAAATTTGACTGGTATCGGCAAATACTTCAGGCCTCAGACGGCGGTTACCGGGTGCTGGGTATCAACAATAACGTGCCGTTTATAGGATCTATGTTATCAGATTTTTCTTTTCCACCCAATTCTTTTGCTTTTTCAGACTATCATTTAACTACCGATGGTTTTATGCAGACAAAAGAAGGTAGTTTCATCTATACCACCGGGAAACAAGCGGTAAATACCCGGTATTGTATTAA
>CALEYM010000490.1 GCA_937926185.1 uncultured Bacteroidota bacterium
GCGCCCTACCGCTACCGCATGGTACGCGGGATCGATTTTTATCAATGGGCCGGAAAGGAACTGGCAGCGCGCCCGAATGTTGCCCGCATACAAACCAGCATCAGGCATATCGATGCAGCTACCGGTACCGTTTATACCGATGCCGGCGATTTTTCTGCGGAATATGTGTTCAATTCGGCTTTTACCAAAATACCGGTTTTGCCATCCCCCACCCTCCTCTACCCCGCCCCACCCCTTTCAACCGAGCCAGCGTCCAGCGTTCACCGTCCACTGTCCACCGTCCACCTCCTGCAGCATTTCAAAGGCTGGCGTATCGAAACCCCGGCGCCTGCCTTCGACCCCACAACCGTCACTTTTATGGATTTTCGGATCGAACAAAAGGGCGAAACGCGTTTTGTATACGTACTGCCCTTTTCGGAAACGGAAGCATTAGTAGAGTTTACCGTATTTTCACCGGCATTGCTGCCGGGTACGGAATACGATGTCGAATTAAAAAATTATCTCGGCAAGTACTTGAAAATCAAGCATTATGACGTACATGAAACGGAATTTGGCGTGATCCCGATGACCGACTATCCTTTTCCGGCCAGTGCCGAAGGCCGGCAGATCCACATCGGTACGGCGGGAGGTTTTGTGAAAGCATCCAGCGGCTACGCTTTCAAACGTACCCAACGCAAGATCAGGACTTTTGTGGATGCCTGGGAGCGCACCGGAATTCCCGACCCTGCCGTGTTGCGCTCGCCCTGGTTATTCCGGGCTTTCGACAGTATATTTCTTCGGGTATTGGCCAACCGGAACGAACTGGGCAGCGCCATTTTCACCAGCTTGTTCCAAAAATTACCGCCTGCCCTGGTGTTGCGTTTTTTGGACGAAGATTCGTCGACGGCCGACAATATCCTGCTGATAAGCGCCCCGCCCGCGGGGCCGTTTTTAAAAGCTTTTTGGCAACAGCGGAACGTTCTCAGACATTTATAACTGCAACTATGCCAACTCCTTCCAGCACATCAAAATGCCTGCGGGCCGGCATAACCGGCGGCATCGGCAGCGGTAAAACGACCGTTTGCCGCATTTTCGAATCCCTGGGTATACCGGTGTACGATGCCGATTACTGGGCCAAATGGCTCATTGTGAACGATGCGGAAGTAAAACAAGCCATCACCGGACTGTTTGGCCCGGAAGCGTATTTGCCCGACGGCCAATACAACCGCGCGCTCGTGGCCGGCATCGTATTCCGGGCCCCGGCCAAACTCGCGGCCCTGAACGCCGCCGTACACCCGGCAGTGGAACGCCATGCGCGCACCTGGCACGACGAACAGGCCCGGAAAGGCGCCCCATACACCCTCAAGGAGGCCGCCCTGCTGGTGGAAAGCGGCAGCCACCAATTCCTCGATGCATTGATTGTGGTGACGGCGCCCGAAGCGCTGCGCATCCGCCGGGTGATGGCGCGCGACGGCGTTTCCGAAGAGGCCGTGCGGGCGCGCATGGCCAATCAGATGCCGGAGCCGGAAAAAATACGGCTGGCAGATCATGTGATCGTCAACGACGGAGCACATTCCTTGCTGCGGCAGGTGTGGGCCGTGCATCACGCGCTGTTGGAAGCCTCAAAACAGGTTTGAGCCATAATGGCGCCTCAAAACTGCCAGGCAATCACATGCCACAGTTCTCCCGTCGTATCGTCAGGGTACGTGTGGATCGTTTCAAAACCCACCCGCTGATGGGCCCGCATGGATCGCGTGTTGCGTTCGGCCACTTCCGTTACCACAAAATCAAAATCGCGGCGGCAAACCTCCCGCAGTTTCCGGTACATGCCGTCGAATACGCCCTGCCCCCTGAACGCCTCGGCCACGCACACCTGACCCATGACAAACCAACGGCTCTCCCTGAGCGACCGCCCCTGCCACGACAAAGTATCCAGCATCCTGAACATGGGAGCGAGAATGGGAACTTTCGGCGCAAATTCCCGCGGCATGACTAAGCAATAGCCGGCCAGGGCATCCCCGGCTTTGGCGATGACGGATGGATAGACCCGGTTCATCTCCCGCAAAACCTCCGGATCGTGTTTGACGGTTACAAAACCCTGGGAGGCAATCGCTTCCGGCGTAAGGCTGGCTGCCAGGTTTTGGGCCTGCAGATCCAGGATTTGCTGCACTTCGCTGTCATTGAAGACTTGTGTGTAAACAATTTCAGTATTCATTTTCCGGCAATTGCGGTTGAGATCGTTCTTTAACTTCTTCCGAGGTCAAACCGTACAAAGGGGGAGTGAGTATACCCAATTGATTCAGATACAGGTATATCTGACCCCGGTGGTGAATTTCATGTTCCGGTAGCAACCGCAGCCATTTCCAACAGGTAACGGGCTGCCCGGTTGGGGTCAGTATTTTGGACTGTAGATTTTCGGGAGGAATCCGGTTGAATATTTCAACCGACTGGCGATTCATTTCATCCAGGTATTGTAAAACGGCTTCCTTGCCGTCGGCTAGTTCGCGTCCGCAGCCGGAATAGCGTGAAGGACGTCCCATCACGTTTTCGGCATACAACCAGCGTTCAATAGCGGCAATGTGACGCACCAAATCGCCCAGGGTGAATTTACCGGGCAGGTAGGTCCATTCCAGGCGTTCTTCCGGAATGAGTTGGGCAACCCGCCTAGTGCGTTCCCGAACACGGGAGTAGTATTCCAGAAAAGGGTCAATGGTTGAAATCTCCATGTCATTAATGTGGTCAATGCGGTCAATGCGGGCAATGTGGCTACCTTTGGCCCGACAAGGACGTAAAAATAAGTAAAATATAGCATACAATATGCCGCTCATCACACCACTCCCGCCCGACCACGACCCCGAAGTGGCTGAACTGGCCCAATTTTTCAACGAAACGCTCGGATTTTGCCCCAACAGCGTACTCACCATGCAGCGCCGGCCCGCTATCGCCAAAGCATTCATCCAACTAAATAAGGCTGTCATGGAAAACAAAGGCCGCGTCACCAGCCACCTCAAGCGCCTGATCGGTTATTTGGCCAGCCTGACTGCCGGCTGCCAGTATTGCCAGGCGCATACCATCCGCGCCGCCGAACGTTACGGCGCCGCCGAAGACAAACTCGCTCATATCTGGGATTACCGCAACCACCCCGCTTTCAACGCCGCCGAGCGCGCCGCCCTCGATTTCGCCGTGGCCGCCGCCGCGGTACCCAACAGTGTGGATGACGCCATCGCTGAAAACCTGCGCCGCCACTGGGACGAAGGCGAAATCGTGGAAATATTGGGTGTCATCGCGCTGTTCGGCTATCTCAACCGCTGGAACGACAGCATGGGCACCTCCCTGGAACCCCCGGCTGCCGACAGCGGCAGGCAGTATTTGGGCAATCACGGGTGGACGGGAGGCAAACATTTGCAGTAAACAAAAATATCACTTTCCCACCATTGCCAGCACGGTGTCTGCCAGAGCGGCCTCGGCAGGTTCCTTCGACATAACCGCGTTTTTTATGCCCAAAGCCCTCAGCGCCGATGCCGTGGTTTGACCAATGGCAACCACGCGCTGATGGGTTTGTATGGAATGACGGGCAAAATAAGCCCTGGCGTTCATAGGGCTGGTAAAAACCAGTATGGATTCATCCAAAAGGGGCGGATCGGACAATGGCGCATTGTCATAAACGGCCAGATGCACAGCCGTAATGGCATCGCCCAATATTCGGGCGATACTCTGTTGCGAATGTCGCGCAGCCGGAAACAATACCCTTTTGCCCCGTGCCAGGGATAGAAAAGCGGTAGCCGTACCGTCCGGATCACCGGTACCGGCAAAATCGACGCGATGGGTGTAGCGCAGCAGTTCACGGGCGGTGGCGGGGCCGAGGGCGGCCCAGAGTACCCCACCCCCATCCCTGAAGGGCGAAACCTCACCCTCAACCCCTCCCCTAAAGGGCGAAACCCCACCCCCATCCCCTCCCCTGAAGGGGAGGGGGGACGTAGAGTGTACCGCGGCATCGTGCGTGTCAGCGCCACGTCTCCCCTCCCCTTTAGGGGAGGGGTCGGGGGTGGGGTTTGCCAAGCCGGCCACAGGATCATCCCCAGTCTTCCAACCCAACCCTTCGAAAAAAAACCGCACCGCATTTTTACTCGCAAAAAAAATCCAGTCCGCTTCCGGTATGGCGTCAGCCGGAAGCGGGGCCAGCGTCACCAGTGAAAACCCGCGTACCTGCCAGCCCTCGGCGCAAAGGCGGGTGGCGAATTCGGAAGATTCCTCCAGGTCGCGGGAAATAAAAACGGATTTGGTCATGGATCAATTATTTTTCGCCCAATTTACAGGGAAGGTTGCCATTTCTCCCGCTGAGGATTGAAGCGGAGGAATAATTTAGTGGCTGCCCAACCGTTCCCCAATCCGCGGCGTCTCTCCTTGAAAACGTATGCTCATTATGAAAAATTTCCTCTTATTCCTGACGCTTCTGCCGGCTTTAGGCTGCAACAAGGAACCCAACCCGGACATTCCTCAATCCTTCGATTATTTTATTTTCGGTACCGCCGCCGGCAAGTGTACCGGCAATTGCGTCACCTTGTACAAACTGGAAGGCCAAAACCTGTATGAGGACGACAATGCCAATTATTTAATGCTCTCTTCCCAGGATATTCCCTTCCAGGCCACAGGTCTTTCGGCAGAAAAAGTAGCCCTCGCGGAAACACTTCAGGCACAAATTCCGGCTAATTTATTCAACGAACCCGATGGCAACATAGGCTGCCCCGATTGCTACGACCAAGGTATGTTTTATATTAAAATCAAGGCCAGTGATACCGTCCGGGAATGGCGCATTGACAGAGCCGTTGAGGAATACACCACGTATTGCGATCTGATTATGACAACGCTGGATCAGTTGAAGTAATCCGGCCTGTTACAAACCCACCCTGAATTTATGTTAACACATAGGCACATAGGGCACATAGCGTTGAAAACTATGTGCCCTATGTGCCTATGTGTTAACATAAATTTGTGTTCAAATTTGCGCGTTTACTTCTGGCGCAGCCTCATTTTTACGCCCGATACCTTACTTTCGCGCTCTGATCAATAAACTGCCTGAACGCTGCACATTAAAAAAAATCCGCCACACCACATGTTCACCAACGTAGAACCCGCCCTCGAACAGGAACTCCAGGGCATCCGCAACGCCGGACTGTATAAAGAAGAACGCATCATCACCTCGCCCCAGGGGCCGGTGATCGATACTACCGCACAACAACACCTGCTGAATTTTTGCGCCAACAACTACCTCGGCCTGAGCAGTCACCCCGAAGTGATCGAAGCCGCCATCGAGGCCATCCGGACGCACGGTTTCGGCCTGTCGTCGGTGCGTTTTATCTGCGGCACACAGGATATTCACAAGGAACTGGAAGGCCGTATCGCCGAATTTCTGGGCCAGGAAGACGCCATCCTGTACGCCGCCGCTTTCGATGCCAACGGCGGACTGTTCGAACCGTTGCTGGGTGAAGAAGACGCCATCATCAGCGACGAACTGAACCACGCCTCCATTATCGACGGCATCCGGCTGTGCAAGGCCCAGCGCTACCGCTACAAACACAACGACATGAACGCCCTGGAAGACTGCCTTAAACAGGCCGCCGGGGCCCGCCGCCGCCTCATTTTTACCGACGGCGCCTTTTCCATGGACGGCACCATCGCCCAACTGGACAAAATATGCGACCTGGCCGACAAATACGACGCCATGGTGGGCATCGACGAGTGCCATGCCACGGGTTTCCTCGGCAAAACCGGCCGCGGCACCCACGAATACCGCGGCGTGATGAACCGCATCGACATCATCACCGGCACACTCGGCAAGGCCCTCGGCGGCGCATCCGGCGGCTTCACGGCGGCTAAAAAAGAGATCGTGGACCTGCTGCGCCAACGCTCGCGGCCTTACCTGTTCTCCAATACCGTGGCTCCGGCCATCGTAGGCGCCTCCATCAAAGTGCTCGACCTGCTCAGCGGCAGCACGACCCTGCGCGACAAACTGGAACGCAACACCCAGTGGTTCCGCAATGCCATGACCGAAGCCGGTTTCGACATCATTCCCGGCGAGCACCCCATCACCCCCATCATGCTGTACGACGCCCCGCTGGCCCAGCAGTTCGCCCGCGAACTGCTGGCTGAAGGCATTTACGTCATCGGATTTTTCTACCCCGTGGTACCGCAGGGGAAGGCCCGCATCCGCGTACAGCTTTCAGCCGCACACGAGCCGGAACACCTGGAAAAAGCAGTGGCGGCGTTTACCAAAGTAGGCAAAAAACTGGGGGTGACGAAGTGAAATGTATTTCGTCAAAGGGCAAGCACGCCGATTGGCAAAAGACAAAAGGGTTAGGTTCGTCGATACTAAACGGTTATTCAGGCTGCTTTCAGCGAACAAATGCAACGGTTTAGGCATGAAAGTGTCGGTTTAGACCAGAATTAATTTTAATCCGGATCCCAGTGCTGGCATGACTCGCGTCACGCCGACACTTTAACCACGGTCAAACATTTACCTGTTCACTAAAATTGTAAATCTCTTTTTCACGGGAGGTCTGAAAATTGAATTTTGAAAAATTCAATTGTCAGACCTCCGGTGAAAAAGAGATTCCCCTGGCACACTATGACGCCACTTCGTTGTATCATCGTTGAAGATGAACCCCTTGCCGCGGAAATCCTGGCGGAGTATATCGAAACTACGCCCTTCCTTACGCTCACGCACACCTGCGCCGACGCCATCAAGGCGCTCGACGTGGTGCATAACCATCCCGTGGACGTCATTTTTCTCGACATCAACCTGCCCAAACTCAACGGTCTGGAATTTATCAAAACCCTGCGCCGGCAGCCGCGGGTGATCGTCACCTCGGCCTACCACGAATTTGCCGTGGAAGGTTTCGACCTTCAGGTGACCGACTATCTGCTTAAACCCATCGAGTTCAGCCGGTTTACCAAAGCCGTGAACAAACTGTTGTTACCGCAACGATTGTCGGAAACGCAAACTTCGACGACATCGGCCAAACCCGCCGGCCCGGCCCGGCCCTACTATTTCTTTACGGTCAGCAAACGATCGGTGAAAATCTACCTCGACGAGATTTTATTCATCGAAAGCCTGAAAGATTCCGTATCCATCCACACGCCGGTCAAGTCGTACAACACCCACTACCAGCTGGGCGAACTGGAAGAACTGATGCGCTCCGATAACTTCCTGCGCATCCACCGCTCCTTCCTCGTGGCCGTGGATAAAATCGAGTCGTTCTCCGCCGCCGAGGTGGAAATTGCCGGACGGACGATCCCCATCGGGAGGAGTCATAAGGATTTTGTGATGGAAAGGTTGGGGCGATGAAAAGATGTTGGCTACCCGGATTTTTGCTGAATGGCAAGAACAATCTTTTGCATCCCACCGTCAAATGACTGTCCGGAAATATCAACCACCGACATTTTTTTCAACGCTTGCAGCGTAGTGCCCAGGTTCGATTTTAGTTCCCGGTCTCTCCTGAGGTCGTCTTCATACGGGCCTGTATCGTGGTCGTCTTCCAGTGCTTTTTTCATCCGGGCTTTCAGCTCGTTAATTCGACCATCGATAGCGCCCAAAGCTTTTGTATAAAAATCGGGATCAAGCCAATCCTTATCCAGGCTCGCCGGTATCCACTTGTTGCTCATGCGGTTCAACAACAATGCTGCCGACATTTCCTTGTTTACCCAGCCGGACACCAGGCTGTTGCGGGACACCAGGGATAAAATAAAGTGATTTTCCTTGATAGCCTTGTCGATAAAACCTTGTATATCCTCCCCCGCGCCAACGTCTTTCACATCTACGATCACTTTGATGCCCTGCATTTCGAGCGCATTTTTAACATTGTGCATTTCGGCGCTGTCCTTGCGATTGTAGGAAATAAATACCTGGGGCGCAGGTGTGGCAGCTGGTTGCGCGCCGGTTGCGGGGGTTCCGGCAGTGGCTGCCCCGCCGCTTTTGACCGAATTCGACAACTCCAGCGCCGCGTAATTGATCTGCGCCTGCGTGCGTTGCCATTCGCTGAATTCGATCAGGCCCATGTTGTATTGTTTCTTCCCGTTGTTGTACCGGGCCTGCAGCAGCAGGGCGTCGCTGGATTGCTGGGCGAGCATAGCCAGGGCTTCTTCGGTGCGGCCCTCGGCTATTAATTGTTGGATTTGCTGTTTCATTGGAGACTAAGCGGCTGATTCAGATGTTTTTGCTCCGCTCAAAGGTAGGAAATGCCGTTCACTACTTCCCAAACAGGATAAAAAGAATCGCCAGCCCGCCCCAAAGCAGGAAAGCGCCGGCCAGAGGGAGGGCAGGAATCCAGAGCAGGATATTGGCCAGCAGCATTTTACCATAAGCGCGCAGCCAGAAGGCCAGGCCGATGAGTACGAGCAATGCCAGCGGAATCAAAATGGAGGCAAGGTGACCCGCCGGGGTCAGTCCGTTTTCAAAGTTGCGCGACAACATATAATTGGACAGGGAAAGCAGCAGCGCAAATCCATCGATGGCTACGCCGGCGTAGAAAAAATAGGCGCTTTTCATAAGGCGACAAAAAAACGACTTTTTCCGGGATTTTAGCTTCGTTGCATGATTTTGCGCTTCACCCCCGCATAATGTCCCGGATCCACCACCACCAGCCACTCCGACAACAGGGCCGGCAGCGGCAGCCGGGCGTTCATGTCTTTCAGCAACCAGTCGACGTAGGTCAAATTGAACGGGTACACGCTGGCATTTTTGTACAGGGCATTTTGCCGGAATTGTTTGCGCCAAGCCAGATGTTCGCGGATCAGTTCGAGTTGCGTGCCGGGGGCAGGCAAGGCGATCCGGCCCTCCAGGTATTCGCACAGCCACAGCGCCGCCATTTCGGACGTCAGGGTACAAAAAAAGGAACTGTTGTATCCCACGAATGCCAGGGCGGGCAATGTTGGCGGCAAAATATTGCGGTATAACAGGAAATTCCCCTCCGCATCGGTCAGGGCTGTGCGCAGGTCATTGGAGAAAAAGGGTAAGGTTTGGGTAAAACCGGTGCCCAAAATCACGGTATCCACGGTCAGGCTGCCGGCGCCGGGCACCTCGATGCCGGTAGCAGAGAAAGCGCTGATCTCCCCTTTGACAGCGGTGATTTTCCCATCCAGCACTTGTTGGTAAAACCCGTCGGACTCCACACTCAGTTCGCCGTGCAGCATATCGGTAATGGGCAACTCCGGCTCCAGTCCGGCAGCCTGCAACTGCTGCTGGGCGCTAAAGGTATTTTGCATGAACCGGAGCAGGCGTTGCGGGATTTTCAGCGCATGGATCAGCCGTTCAACGCCGTTCCGGTAGCGGAGTTTGGTCAGCGCCTCGCCGAAACGGGTCAGGATGATATACTTGTAGTTGACGCCGCGAATACGTTTGGGCACCTTCCATTTGGCCTGGCGATACACCAGGTAAGTGTGTGCCGTATCGGGGGCAATGGCCGAAGCGATATCGCAGGCCGATTTCCCGAAGCCTACTACCGCCACCTTTTTGCCCCGGTAATATTCCGGCCTGCCCGCGGTGCTGGTATGCAGGATCATGCCGCCGTTTTGTTTAAAAACATCCATGCCGGGATAATCCGGGATAGCCGGCTCCGAAAAGGTGCCGTTGCAAACGACGAGCCAATCGCCTTCCGCCTCAAACGGCTGGCCGCCGGCCTGACCGCTCAGCGTCCATTTCGGCCGGGCGCCGCTTGTATCCAGCCCGGCGCGTTCCACCGAATGGCCCGTGCGGATCACCCGGTCGATGCCAAAATGCGCCGCGTAGGCTTTCAGATAGGACAGCATTTGCGCGCCGCTTGGGAATTCAGGGTAATCGCGGGGCATGGGAAAATCGGAAAACGCGTAGGTGTCGCGGGTGTTCTGAATAGTGAGCCCGGGATAGCGGCGGCTGGATGCCCACACCCCGCCGATCTCCGGGTCTTTTTCAAATACCGTAACGGAATAACCGTATTCCAACAGGGTTTTGGCCGTGACCAGGCCACTGAGCCCGGCCCCGATGACGAGCACGTTTTGTTTCATAGCTGACTGCATTACCGGCCACTAAGAAAATTACAGCCGCCCGTCCTGCTGCCGAAAATCGGCCAATCGCCCGCCGGAACCGGTGACGGGCAGGTTGATACGCCCGATTGAAATCCGGCTTCGGAAAATGCCAAAATTCTTTTGGAAATTGCGACGGGGGTGTGTAACTTTGCGCCCGCTTAAACGGCAAAAGTTCATTTACGGGTCTTGGCTCGTAGTTTTTTACGGGTCTTAGCCCAGCTGGTTTAGTCCCGAGACCTCGGGATGACGGGGCGGAGGTCGCTGGTAAAATTGTTCTTTTTTTTTACGGGTCATAGCTCAGTTGGTTAGAGCGCCACGTTGACATCGTGGAGGTCACAGGTTCGAATCCCGTTGATCCGACTTTACGCCGTCTGACAGACGGCGTTACCGCGGGACGTAGCTCAGCCCGGTAGAGTACACGTCTGGGGGGCGTGTGGTCGCAAGTTCGAATCTTGTCGTCCCGACAAATTAGTTAATTTTCAAGGAGTTGCGTTTTACGCGACTCCTTTTTTATTTTTAAAACTTGCTCAAAAAGAGATATCGAGATTTGATTTTCCGCCTACATTAGCCGCTCATTTTCTAACCAGATTGTGGCTCAACCAAATTGCTCATGTCAGTAAAGGATTACTCGAACGATTCGCTCGAACTCCA
>CALEYM010000491.1 GCA_937926185.1 uncultured Bacteroidota bacterium
CATTAAAATTTATCTGGTCCTTTTGATGGGACAAAAATTGGATTTATCCAAATATTGGGTCTTTTCAGGTGAGGTTGGCTTGCATATTGAGACGGGCAAAAATTTAGCCCTCGATTTTGCATTGGTAGAAACCAGCAAATGCCCGCCTTCAAAAATTTCCAATAAATATTTGGATAGCCCCCCGAATGTGGTAGTAGAAATTGACGTAAACGTAGAAAGCGATCAGGAGAATTTCGACGCCTGGGAAGACTTTATCATCCCAAAAATCAATAAATTACACGAATTTGGCACACAAAAAGTGATCTGGATTTTTACCAGAAGCAAGAAAATTGTGCTCGCCGAGGCCGGGAAAAAATGGGAAACGTTCGACTGGGACAAAGACGTGGAACTGCTGGAAAGAGTGACCTTCAATATCGCAGATTACCTGAAAGAAAAGGGCATTGGGAATATCGAATAACGCCCTTGAATGTCGAATATCGAAATATCCGTAGAGTACACCGTGATTTCATTCGCACAAATAACTGAATCAAAGTATAATCTACGGATACTTCAACATTCGACATTCCGTGTTCGATATTCGATATTCAGGGACTTCCCTACTCGGCCCGGCCGCCCGTCAGTTCTTCCTGTAATTTTTTCAGACCATCCCAGTCTTCTTTATCGGCCAGGTCGGCTTGATGCGGCCAGGAATCGGGCACGGCCACGTTGTATTGCGGACCGCCGGCGTCGAGTATTTCGCGCAGTTGATACGGAGAAGTTACGGCCAGTTGGGCCCAGGTAGTGATGCCGGCACTATTGAGCATTTCGGCGATTTTCGGGCCGATGCCTTCCACGATCTTCAGGTCGTCCCATTTGTATTTCGTACCGTTGAAGGTGATCGTTTTCGGAGCGGCAGCCGCGACTGTTTTCGCGCCGCCGGCTTTTACGCCGGCTTTGTCGCCCACCTGTTCGCGCAGGGCGTTTCGTTCGCTTTCGCACATGATGAGGTCGTCTTTCGCCTTGTGCAGTTGTTTGTCGCGGCTTTCCACGTCGGCTTCCAGGGCGGAAATACGCATGCGCAGTTGGGTGATCTCATTGGTTTGGTCGTTTACTTTGGCCGTCAGTGCGGCGTTGTCGGCCCGCAGGGCGCCTACCTTGTAGTACGTGTAGGCAGCCAGCCAGCCAAGGATAAAGGGTATGATGCAAAGCAAAAAGCCGACGAGGTAGTCGTTTGTTGCGGAAGCGCTATGGAGGAAAATATGAGCGAAAATCATGGTTGAGTTCGTTTTGATTGTTTACTGATTGGTGGTGAGCACAACGCGGCGGTTTTGATGCCGCCCGTCTTCGGTGTTGTTGTCGGCCACGGGCTCCGATTTGCCTTTGGATTCGACCTTGATACGGCTGGCAGGGATACCGTTATCGGTCAGTATTTTGGCAATGGCCCTGGCGCGTCCCATACCGAGCGCGTTGTTTTGTTCGTCGCTGCCCACGTTATCCGTATGGCCGACTACCAGGAAAGTGGCCGAGGTGGCCTTGTGTTTTTCCACTAATTTTCTCAGGTATTCATCCACGGCGGGGTCCTTGTCTTTTTCCGTCGAGTTGAAGGGGAAAAGGAATGTGACGGCGTTGTCCGACTCGATGATAGCGCCTTCTTCCTTGGCCAGCACCATTTTGATCCAGGAAAAACCCGCCGATTCGCGCGCGGGGCCGCCTTCTGCGAGGGAGTCCACCACAACTTTCGCGGCCAGGTGCAGGCGGCTGTCCGGCATTTCGGGCATCATCATGGCCTTCAGGGCTTCGGCGCGGGCCATGCCCAGTTTGGCGCCGTCGGTTTCACCCGCCCGGTACCAGGCGGTGATGAGCAGGGTGTCGCCCTGACCGCCTTTGGCCAGCAGTTCCTTTTTCCAGTTTTTAAAATTAGCGTCGGGTTCGGGTTGGGCGGCGTTCCATTTGAACAGCGGAACTCCGCTTGTTTGTACCGTCGTTTCGGGTTTTTGTCCGTCGCAGCAATCACATATACGGCAATGCCAGTAATTGACGCACCAGACCGTGTAACCTGCAAACAGCACGGCAATAAGCCATAGTGGAATTTTCATGTGTAAGATGGTTTAATATTTTGTCATGGTGATGTTTCGGCAAAAATATCTACTGAAAAACAAATTGTTACCAATTTTATAAAAACTTATTTTTAAAAAATCCATTCGAGCAGTCTTTCGCTGTTTAACCCGGCCAGTAAAATCCTTTTTGCGCCGCTTGTTTGGAGGACTATCGCGTCGCGTACCTCGCCACCGGCCCACAAGCCGTGTTGCCGGTTGGGCACAAAACGCCAACCGCCCCGGCCATCGCCGGCCAACAGAATACCGCGGGAAGCATCATACGGGCCGGTTTCCGGCATGTTGTTCGAATCGTTGCCCATTAACAACAGATCGGGATGCCCGTCGCGTGTAAAATCCTGAATGATAATACGTTTGGCACAGGACACCTGCGCTTCCGGGGGCAAGGCATGCAGGATAAACTTCCCGTCCCTGTTTTCAAACCAGGCATTTTCCAGGTGGCGCGCATCGAGCTGTTGGGCGGCGCGCAGCTTCTTCACATCTAATACCTCCTCTAAAGGCGCTTTGGCATAATCGCGGTACCGGAGGAATTTCGTTTTGATGAGATTCGGCATTTGAGCGGCCAGTTCGTTGCGTTGGGCCAGGGGATAATATTTGCCGCCGTCGGCCATGGCTACCACGGGGTCAATACTCTGGTTCAGATCAAAGTCCAGTGCAAACAGGCGCAGCGGCGCGCCCGGGGAGGCGTGCAGGCGGGTGTTCATGCCTTCGTTGCCGGCTGCAAGGTCAAGGTCGCCGTCGCCGTCCAGGTCAGCAGTGGAAAGGCCGTTCCAGAAACCGGAACTGTGCTCCAGCCCGAATTGAGCAGTGGCATCAGCATAGGCCTTGCCGTCGAATTTGAAAATTTTAACCGGCATCCACTCCCCGCACAGGATCAATTCCGGGCGTTTGTCGCCGTCGAGATCGGCAAATTGCGCATCGGTGATCATGCCGGCCCCTTCCAACCCGCCGGAAATGGCAGGAGCGGCGAAACTAAACCGCCCTTTGCCGTCATTCAGCAGCAACAGGGAGCGCGGTATTTCCGGAAAACGCCCCGGCGCCACCCGCCCGCCGACAAACAAATCCAAATCGCCGTCGCCGTCAATATCAGCGGCCCGCGCCACGGAGCCGCTGTCGCTTTCACGGGGTAAAGCATCGGCGCCGCGTAAAAAATTTCCCTGTCCGTCGTTTAAATACAACCGGTCCTGATAAACGTCCGATCCCGCCGGAGCCTCGTTACTGCCCGACACCACGTACAGGTCCAGGTCTTTATCCCCGTCGGCATCAAAAAACACCGCGCCCGTGTCTTCATGACGGGCATCGGCGTCGAGGGCCGGCTGACTGGAACGTGCGAAGGAAGCGCCGTTTTTTTGCAGAAAAACCGCCCCGCTCTGCCCCGAGGCCCCACCCACGAAAAGGTCGTCCAGCCCGTCGCCGTTCACGTCGCCGGCGGCCAGGCAGGGGCCGCCGCGCGAAAACCGGTGCAGCAGCAGGCGTTCGCGTTCAAAATCCTCGAAATCGTTTTCCCGGTGGATAAAATCCGGCGCTTGCACCGTCTCAAACAAGGGTTGCGCCGGCGCCGGGCGCGGAATCCGTCCGGGTTGGGCGTTTTCGATATCGAGCGTCAGGCGTTGGCCGGCTTTGACGTTTTCCAATATCTGCATTTTGCCGCCCGGCCATTCCACCTCTATCCGTTCAGCCGTTGCCGATTTCCCCAAACCCACCTGAAAAACAGGTTCTGCGGAGGAGTAAAACCCGCGCACCGGCGTCATTTCCTGGTAGAACACCTGCCCGCCGGCGTACACCCAAATCTTTGCTCCGGTACCCGCGGGGTTGAGCGCCGTGCCCTTGCACTTGATTTGCAGCCAGTGATTACCGTTCGTTTGAGCGGCTTTGTTTTCATAAATGCCCGCCGGTTCACCGAGTTTGTTCACCACCAGATCGAGGTCGCCGTCGTTGTCGAGGTCGGCATAGGCGGCGCCGTTGGAGAAGCCTTTTTGCCCGAGTCCCCAGGCTTCCGACACGTCGGTCAGTTGCAGGGAGCCGGAGTTTTGATACATGAAATTATGCACGGGGTAAGACGACATTTTACCGGCAAAGGCTTCGAAATCCTTAAAACGGCCCGAGCTGATGCCGCCGGTTTTCTGGATACTGTCGGCGGTGTAAAAGAAAAAATCGAGGTCGTTCAGGTCGCGATACACACCCGATGTGATAAACAGGTCTTTCCAGCCGTCGTTGTCGAAATCTGCCATCAGGGGCGCCCAGCTCCATTCGGTGGCTTCCATGCCGGCGAGGCAGGCGATGTCTGAGAAGGCGCCGGCAACCCCACCCCCGGCCCCTCCCCTGAAGGTCGAAACCCCACCCCCGACCCCTCCCCTGAAGGGGAGGGGAGACGTAGCATCGCGGCCCCCTCTACGTCTCCCCTCCCCTTCAGGGGAGGGGTCGGGGGTGGGGTTTCGACCTGCAGGGGTGGGGCCGGGGGTGGGGTTTCGACCTGCAGGGGTGGGGTTGAACACCTGCAACACATTCCGCATTTCCTGCCGCCCGTAGCCTTGTTTTTCCATCAGCCGGGTTCGCTCCAGGATCATGGTATTCATCAGTTCTTTTTGACGCCGGCGGGTGGAGCCGAGCATATCGGGAATGCAGACGTCGGGGAAAGCGTCGTTATTGAGGTCGGCGATATCGCAGCCCATGGAGTGGTTGGCCGTGTGGGCGAACCACAGGTGGGCTTCTTCGGTGAAGCCGCCTTTGCGGTTGTTGATGTACAAAAAATCGGGCATCACGAAATCGTTGGCAACCAGCAGGTCGGGCCAGCCGTCGTCGTTAAAATCAGCCGTGGTGGCGCTCAGGCCATAAGCGCGGTTGCGGATGCCGGCTTTTTGGGAAACGTCTTCAAAGCGGCCGTTGCCTTTGTTCTCGAACAGTTTGTCCGACTCAAATTCGTCTTTGGGCGTCTGGCTCCGGGCCAGCGGCGCGGCGGGTGTGGGTTGGTAATCGATGTTGCTCATCGTCCGGAATTCGACCGGGTGGTTGACGACGTACAGGTCGAGGTCGCCGTCGAGGTCGTAGTCGAAAAAATTGGCGCATTGGGAGGGCGAGGGGTCGTCGATGCCATACGCGGCGGCCTGTTCGGCGAAGGTTCCGTTTTTTTGATTGACAAAAAGCAGGTTGCGGCGTTCGGGCAGGTTGGTGAGCCAGGTGCGGCACACGTAGAGGTCCATCCAGCCGTCGGCGTTGATATCCACTGCGACCACGCCGGTTTTCAGGCCGGAATATTTGGCTACGCCGGAGGATTCGGAAATGTCCTCGAACTGAAAATTACCCTTGTTGCGGTAAAGCCGGCAGCCGTTGAACCGGTGGGTAAAAAACAAATCCTGCAGGCCGTCGTTATCCACGTCGAGCACGGCCACGCCGCCGCCGTTGTATTCGTAAGGATCGACGAGGAAATTATATTCGAAACTTTCCTGGAGCGTCGGCACAAAGGCGATACCGGAACGTTCGGCCGGAATCAGTTCAAATTTCGTGGAGGGTGTGATCGCCGGTTTTTCAGGCATTTCGGCGCGGAGGAAATCGTCGGAGGGGGTGTTTTTGCAGAAAAAAAGGCAAACAAGGGCAAACGGGCTTAAAAAGACAAGCAGTCTGAATGAAATTTTAAAAATTTGATTTTCAATATTTTGCATATAGTTACAGATATGATCGGCTGTAAAAGTAGAGGATACATGATAAAAGAAACAGCAGTTTTCCGGGTTTTCAGCCTGTCAAATATCGTTAAAAATGTAGCCTCCTTTAATTAGCCCTGCCGAAGCAACCGCTAATGCCCGATTGGCGCCATTTCGGTTTTTCACGTTTTACTCTAACCCACAATGTTATGCCGCAAACTACTTCTCTTAATCAGCATGCCTTTATCCGTTCTTCGTACTTCCATACCTGCTTGACAGCCACGCTATTCGTACTTCTTTTCTCTCCTACCCTGCTTTCCGCCCAAAAAACAGACCTTGCCATTAGCGGCGGTATCATACATACGGCTTATGAATTCAAGGGGGTACAACTTTACCCCAACACCGCATTTATATTTCCGTGGTCGGGCCGGCAGGCCAGATTAAATCCCCTGTTCGGCATCGAAGTAATTCAGGCTGTCTCGGCACACTGGCAAATAAAAACCGGTTTGCGCCTGTACGTAACCGGCTATACCCAGGAAACGGACCTGATGTGGCCCTCGGAGTTTACGCCTGCCGGATATGCGCCTTCGCTGCCCAACGAGCGGTTGTCGGTAAACCATCTTTTCCTGGAAATTCCGCTGCTGGTTCGCTACCGTTTTGCCGAAAAAACCTGGACGCCTTATGCCGAGGCCGGTATCTCTACCAACTATTATATCACCACCGGCATAAACGAACGTATTGAAGGAAACGAGAAAACAATGCAGGAAAAGAACGACGCGGTCAATCCGGTTAACTTAGCCCTGCAAGGCGCGGCAGGCATCCAGTACCGCCTGGCAGAAAGGCACCGGTTCTTTTTGCAAACCACCCTGCGGTACCAGGCAAACAGTATTGAAGAAACTTCCTCCAATCCGGGGGTGGGCTGGGAATTGTCTACCGGTTGGATGCTGCGGGTGGGACGAAAGCCCTGAACCGCCTAAGCCGCGTTCCTGGCGGCGTTAATGATCCCGAACATGGCCCGCAATACCAACTTGCGGTAAATCTCCGCTTCTTCAAGCGTCAGCTTTTCGGATTGCAGGCATTGCAGCGCGAATTGCTGAATGGCGATCAGTGGCAAAACAATATCTTCCCGGAGCTTTATGCTGGCGCGAGACCCCGGATTTTGTTCCAGCAACTTGCCCTGACCCGACACATCGAGCAATGTTTCTTTTGTGCGGATAAACTCGTCGTACAAAATATGCCAAAAGGCTCCGAAGCGTTTGTTTTCGGACAAATAGCGGGTGGCTTTAAAATTGGATTTCCGGAGCGACTGCATGGAGTTCTCCACCAGCGTACGAAAAAACAAAGAGCGGCGGTACAGGCGCTGAAGCGCCTCCCGGCGACCCGCCCGGCTCAACGTTTCAATCGCGGCGCCGAACCCGTAATAACCCGGCACGTTCTGTTTCATTTGCGCCCAGGCGCCCACAAAAGGGATGGCCCGCAAATCTTCGAATTTCATTTCGGATTCATTGTTGCGTTTGGTTGGGCGGCTGGCGATATTGGTTTCGCCGTACCATTTTAAAGGTGTCATATTTTCCAGATATGGCACAAAATCCGGATGGTTTTTGAGTCCCAGGTAGGCCTGGTAGGCTGCCTCCGCCAGTTCATCGAGGAGGGCAATATCCGGTTCGGCAAGCTCATGGGCGTGGGTATTGAAAAGGTGGTTTCCCAGGCCGGCAGTCAGCAGCCGCTCTATGTTGTAGCGGGCCGAAGCGGGCGTGCCATAAGTGCTGCTTACCGTTTGCCCCTGAATGGTTACCTGAATTTCACGGTTTTCAATATCGGCGCCGTGTGCGGCGTAATAATTGGCGTTGTTGCCACCGCCGCGCCCGGGCGGGCCGCCGCGCCCGTCGAAAAAGATCACGGAAATGCCGTGTTTGCGGCTGATGCCGGTGAGTTTTTGTTTCGCCCGGTAAATGCTCCAGTTGGCCCGCAGGTAGCCGCCGTCTTTTGTGCCGTCGGAAAAACCGAGCATGATAGTCTGACGATTGCCCCGGGCGGCCAGATGCCGGGCGTAGCGTTCATTCGTATACAGTTTTTCCATGACGGCGCCTGCCTTGGCGAGGTCTTCGATGGTCTCAAAAAGAGGAACAATATCCAGGCTCACGGTGGATGGCAGCGGATGGCCGGCCGCCGGTAGTGAGCCGGCGGAAGTATCATCAACTTCTTTCACCGTCTCCTGCCCACTGTTCATCGTCAGGTTGGCCAGGGCCAGCACTTCCACTACGTTCAGCGCGCTGCCGCAGTTGCTGATAATGTAGCGGTGGCAGCCGAGTTCGCCATTGGATCGTTGAATAACGGAAATAGCCCGAAAGGAACGGATGGTGTCCTGTACAAGCGGAAAGCCGGCGTAGTCGTTTTCATCCATGATAAAAGGCGTGGTCAGCAGAAAATCAATCCGGGAGTTCTCGTCGGAGCGGAGATAAGCGTCCGGGTCGAATTCGGAATGTTTTATACGCCAGTTGTTTAAAATATTTTCCCACACTTCGCCGTGTTTGCGGCTGTCCTGCCGGATATCGATGCTGGCAAAATAAAAACCGAATATCCTGACCTTGAGCATAAAACGATCGAGTTCGTCCAGAAAAAGGTTGCCGTGCTTTTTCCGCAGCATTTGCCTGGCCTCGAGCAGGTCATTGAGCAGTTCCCGGCACGAGGAGTACGTTTCCCGTTCGGGGTAATAAAGTGTATTATTTATTTTTTGCTCCGCTTTGGCAATGATGTCCTCCACTTTGTGGAATGTAAGCCGGCGTTTCAACTGACGGATATCGTAGTAGTACCGGCGCAGGATCGACTCTCTCATGCGGGCGGCCACTTCGATCGTGGTCTGGGATGAAACGTTGGGATTGCCGTCGCGGTCGCCGCCGGGCCAGAAACCGAGCGCCAGCAGGCGGGGATTTGCAAAAGTGGCAACATCCTGGTTCAGTGCACGGAGCAGGCGGAACAGGCTGTCGGGCAGCGTATGATAAAAAACGTTTTCGAGATACCAGCCCAGACTGATCGCCTCATCCAGTGGTGTGGGTTTTTGCCGGTTAAAGAAAGCGGTTTTGCCCAGTTGCAGGAGTAACAAGCGGATTTGGGCCAGGTCGTTTTGCCTGATCTTTTCGCCCAGATCGTTGATGATGCCCAGTACTTTGCCCGGATAAAACTGCGTGGGATGGGCCGTCAGCACCAGGCGCACCTGAAATGCCGACAGTCTTTGTATCAGTTTTTCCCGGTCAGCGCTTGCCAGCCGCAGCAAAAGGTGGTTTAATGACCCGGCGCCGTTCATGTCGTGCGTTTGCTCAAACAGGGCATCCTCCACCGAGTCGAACAACACCACCTGGCGTTCCAGATATTGAATAAAATAAAACAACAGATCGAGCCGTTCGCCGGGTGTCGCCTGTTCAAAATATTCGGCCCAAAATGCTTCCACGATCTGTTTGGGCGAATAGCCTTTTTTAAAACCCTCGCGGCAGGCCCGGCCAAACAGGGGCAGATGGATGCCGCTTTTTTTTACCCCCTTAAACGGCAGGCTGAGAAACATACTGTTATACGTATGGTAGGGCAAGGCAACCGGCGTATCGAAATTCATTCCCGGAATAGTGAGTTATTAGTTATAAGTTGCGAATTATGCGGTCAGAATGCACAAATATTCGTAAAATTGCCTGGAACTTTTTAGAACCGTTTTGCATTACCCAAAATCGTCATGCAGACCCACCGTTCGTTTCTGGAAGACATCATCGATGAGAGCATCGAGTTGCAGCCCATGGAACCGGTCGAGTTCGACCAATACCTGACACAGGGCTGGCGCTTGTTGGGATATTCGTTCATCCGGCACAATTTTGCCGTATGCAGGGGGCGGATATGCCGCACCATCCCCCTGCGCATCCGCCTCGACGAACATTTTGCCCTCTCCAAAAGTCAGCGACAGCTGCTGCGCCGCAACGCGCGCCTGCAGGTACAATGCGCTCCGATCCGCCTGACGCCGGAAAAAGAAGCGCTGTTCCGGCTGCACACCGAGCGGTTTCAGGACCGGCACCCGCTGTCCGTTTATTCTTTCCTGCACCCTCACGGCTATGAAATGCCGGTGACCGGACTTGAGTTTACTGTAAAAGACGGCGAACGCCTCGTCGCTTGCAGTTACCTGCATATCGGCGAGCATGCCGTTTCCGCCACTTACTGTTTTTTCGACCCGGCCTTCAACCGCTTAAGCCCGGGCGCATTCACCATGCTGCTCGAACTCCAGCTGGCCCGCCAGATGGGCAAACAATTCTATTATCACGGTTATACCTACGACGTGCCTTCACAGTTCGATTACAAACTGAATTTCAACAACCTGGAGTCGATGGACTGGAACACGGGAGGCTGGGCCCCGCACCCGAGGCTGGCAGTGCGGAAGTGGGATGTGGGATGATAAAATGTACAAGGCAGCAGATTTACGCCTTAACGGTCGGCCCCCAGGGTATTGTTTGCCATTCTTTCTTATTTTTGGCCGTTCAAAACAAAACCTGCCAACATGACAACCCTCAACTTTTCGCATACCGGCATTCTGATCCTCATCATCCTGGCCTCCGGCATATTGGGCGGCCTGGCCAATTATTTTCTCGACCGCCAGGAACGAACCTGGGTAGGCTACGACGTGCTGAAAAGTGCCCTGCTGGGTATT
>CALEYM010000492.1 GCA_937926185.1 uncultured Bacteroidota bacterium
TCGCTTATAATTTTAAGCGAAATGGGTGCTTTAGGGGCATGGGGGAGGAACGCGGATTTACGTGAATCCCGCCTCCCACTCCACAAATACCGCCACCTCCATCCACGGAAACTTCAGCACCTGATACCCCCAGGGCACTTTTTGCAGCACGATATCGTAGGTCTCTTTTTCCACGTGCAGCAGCCACTGGAAATCGCCGGAACGCAACACCCCTTTGCGCAGTAAAAAACTGCCGCGCAGGGCGCCGGCTGTCTTCAGGCCCAGGCCGGGCGCGTGCTCCAGAACGGCTTTGAGCAGGGTGTCGCCGGCGGCCATTTCTTCCCCGTTCAGCGGGCGCGGCGGTTCGAAAAGGGCGCCGGGCCGGAAACCGCAGAGGATTTTGGGCAGCGCCAGCAGGTATTCCGGCGGCGTTTCCGGCTGCCCGTCGCAGAGGAATTGGATCATTTGGACGGCTAACCAGGCCGTTTCGGGATCGTTGAAGCGATTACCGGCCACCCAGCCCAATTGTTCCCAGAGCTTAGGCAGGTACGGACCGATGAGGACGACGCCGGCATTGTCGATATAAAGACGTTCAGAATCGTCAAAATCCGGCGCATCCGGGGTAGGTTCGTTTCGGCGTTCAAGCGGTTTATCGTCCGGGGCGGACCGGGGCATTGCGGGCGCCGGGAGCGTGTCCGTTTCTTTACCGGAGCCTTCCGGTGTCGTTATGCGCCGGCACAGCTGCTCCCAATGAGTCTGCTCTTTCGACGGCTTTGCCCCGGCAGCCAGCGTTTCCGCCGAGCCCGGTACGGCAATTTCTCCAAAAACCGCTTCCCAAAAGCGCCGGCGAAGCGTCGGCTCCTGATCCGAATTCCAGGGTGACGCGGCTAAAAAATGTTCCAGCCCCACCGCGAAATATTCTCCCGCCACGAAGCGACAAAAGGCTGTTAAAACGGCATCGGTCGTATGATTAATCAGCCGTTGCCGCATTAGGGAATTCATAACGATGCGTTGAAAAAGCAATGCCGGCCATTCGGGCGTTTGCACAAGGGTTTCAAGGGCCTGTTGCACCGGCCGGTTGCCGGTGGTACCGGCCCACCAGGGCAAAAGCCCGGTTTGCAGGAAATATATCAGCAGATCGAAGACCGGAGCGCCGGCATGAGGCGCTTCACCGGGCATGGATGGCCGGTCAGCCGTATTTCCGGAGTGGTAAGACGCTGTCGGGACGCCGCGCGGCGCGGCATCGCGCAGGGCTTCCCGCAGCGTTTCCCGGATACGGGCTTCCACCTTTTTCGTCCACTCCGCGTCCAATTGTTCCATATCGATATCCGGGATCACACATTCCAGACGCCCGATGCGGTACAGGGTATCCGGGTCGCCGAACTCGGTCAGGCAGCGGTCGAGCAAGGACGCCAGGCGCCTGCGGCACAGATAGGCGGCGCGCGCCTGAATACGGGGCGCTTCGGCGGGCGACGCGGCGGAATCGAGTTCGAGCAGCACCCGGCGGACGATATGGCGGACGGGAGGGGTCATGGTTTTTTGCGGGGTTTGCGGGGAGATTTGGGTTTGCGCGATTTGGAGCCGGGCTTAGGCGCGGCGGTTTGTCTGCCGCCGGATGGCGGGGTAAACTGGAGCGTTGCCGTCAGCGGAACGGACAGGCCGGTTTGGACTTTCCGGGCCAGCACCCGCAGACCTGCCGGGACCGGATTGAGCGGATCGGACAGCAGGCGCACTGTTTGCGGCGGCCGGCTCGCGCCGACAACAAAGTCCACCCCGACTTTCATGCCGGAGCTCCGCCCCGTCACTAAGTTGCCGATGCCGTCACGGCGCGGGCTGCTTTCGCCGGTATCGTGGACATAAATTTCCGGGCCGATCGCAGTCGTGTTGTCGGGCCGGATCAGCCGGTAGGAAACGCCGGCCTGGGCATTTCTCAGTTCGACCTCGGCCGTGCTGCCGGCTGCCGGTTGCTGCGTCAGCAGTATGGCTTCAATGGCCGGGTTTGGGCGCACGACTACCGCCCCGATCCGTTCTAAAAATACGGACCGGTGCACATGCCCGTTAGCGTGACGCTTGAGCGCTTCGACCCGGAACCAGGTGTCTTCCCGCACCGTGACTCCAGGCAACATCTGATTACCGCCGGAGGCAACAGCTGTTTCCGGCAGGTTATCCCAGCGACCCTGCGTATGGACAGCGGCAGAGGCATCCAGTCGAACGGCCGGCAAACCGTCGGGCAGGGCTATGCCGATCTCTCCGGACACCGCTCCCGCCGTATGGATGATTTCAAAGTCGGCGATTTCCCGGTAATACAGCCGGTACGACACGCCGGCCTGGGCGTTTTGGACCACTACCCGGGCCTCGGCGTTATAGCCGAGTATCCTGTTGGTTATCTGTACCTGCAAACCGGGGTTCGGACGCACGTACACCAAACCGGGTTCGTCGATTTCCCGGGTATCATTGAGCCGGGTAGCACGCACCCGGATAACCGTGTCGTCCAACAGTTTGTCCGTCGTTTCCAAAAGGATGGCTTCCCCGGCCTTGCCGGGCACAATGCCCGACAAACCGGAACCGTCTGCCCCGATCAGCTGATATTGTACTTCCGGCTGACTGTTTTCAATAATCACGGTAGGTTTTGTGTCGAAATCGATTTCAGTTTCGCTAAACCTGATACCCAGGTTGTCGGTTTGAATACCTACGCGTACCAGTACGCGGTTTATGAGCAGGCCTTCGCGTTGCCTGTCTTTAGGGCCTTTCTTGATCGCCTTGATGCGGAAAACGGTATCCTGCTGCAAAATATCTGTTTCGAATGTTACCCTGCCGGCGCTATCCGGGTCTAGCTCATCAGCGCCCGGCAAGGCGTTATCATCCCTATCGCGTAATTGATACTTGACGCCCGGCTGTGCATTTCCCAGCACGATAGTCGCCCTCGTTTCGGGCGCGGTCATCAGGCCCTTGGGTACGGGTAAATCGAGGATGGGCGCCGGCCAGCCGATCAGAAAACACGCCGAACTTTCATCCCATAACCAATCTATGATCGCATCGCGGCGGACACGAAAACGGTACAAGTCGTTTTTATCGGCCAGAGCCTCCCGCCACAGAATCCATTGCGGCCGAAATTTGTCCATGGCTTCATCCTCTAAACCCAACAAATTGACCTTCAGGTGCGCCGGCGTTTCTTCCCGTACCGTTCGGGCAAATAGCGGTTCAAACTCCGGCCACGCAAAACGCCCTTCACCCTTAGGGTACACGAACGTAACCTGCAGGGAATACGGATCGGGGCCTGGTACTTCGGTGAGCAGAAATCCGCGTTCGTCCGGCACATCTTCCGGCAGCGGCCGCAGAAGGATGTGTTCCACGAGGTAAAAATCCTCGTTTACCGCTAAGCCAAGCAGCGCGGCTATCCGTTGTTCCACCCCGCCGGTATCCTCCGGCCTGGATGCGTCGAAACCCAGTCCGCGCCGGGCGCCGAGTTCAGGCCAGCTTTTCCAGAACGCGCGGCAGGTATCCGTGAAGGTTTGTAATTCCTGGAGCTGTTTTTCCGGGGCTATATCCGGGTTCTCCGGCAGGCGGGGCAGCGACTCGCCGAAACGGGCCAGCCAGTGATCGAGCAGTCGAAGTCGCCGCCGAGGGGCGTGTTCGGGGTTTTCCCAGTCTTCGGCGAGCGTTTCGGCGTCGGATGTCCACAAACCGGAGGCTCCGGGAACCTCGTTCAGCAGCCGGAAAACGGGTTCGCCCCAGCCGTCCGAGGCGGGCGAAAACAGGCGGGCCGCTTCGCCCAGGGTACCGAAGGCGTTGGCTAAGATTTGTTCGAAAAAGAGCAGGTAAGCGCCGAGTTGCCGCGCGCGCGCCGGGCTTTCCGGGTCATCGGCATCGAGTCCGTACACGGCCGGCAACTGGTGGCGGATGGAATGGTAGCGACCGATATGACGCCGGCGGCCGGCCGGGGCAGGCGTAGCGGAAGGCAGCGCGAAAGGAACAAGCGCCGGTTCCTGCGCCTGCGGACCGACTATTTTAAGTACCAAAACACCGCCCGAGAACAGATGAAGGTCGAAATGATCGATATAAGGCTGTACATCCCGAGGCACGGGCAATACCCATTCTTTGGATTCGTCCGCGCCCACGCGGCTCACTTTTATCAGCCGCAACAGCCGAACGCCCGGTACGGCCGATGCGGCCCCTACCAGGTCGGACACGTACAGGGCATGGCGCTCCGACACGTCCGGCCGCTCGTCTTTTACCGGGATGCCCTGGCTGAGCAGCGGGCCTTCGTACACGTCCTCGGGCGGGATGCCCGCGGCGAGTTGTTCGGCAGGCGATTGAAAACGCGGCGGCATTTCCACGACTTCACGCAGGGCGACTACCAACTGCCGGCCCAGTTCCCGCAGCGTTTCCGGGTGGTTGAATTCCGGGGCGACTTCCACCTCGAGCCGAATGGTCAGCGGCATCTGAGACAGCCCCTGACTACCAGCATAATCCGTACCCAGTCCGCGGAAGGCGTGCAGGGTTTTTTCATCGGCGAGGGCGGCCCGCAGCAGCCCGCGCAATGGCACGGCGCGCGCGCCGGGGTCGGGCGTGTTGCTCAAGGCGCCGCCTTCGTCTTCAGCATAATAATAGAGCACCGCGGGGGCTTTCGACTCCTCTGGCGCGTACAGGCGGGCATAGCGGCTGCCCGCGTTTGCCGATAGCAGGCGGCGCCAGTCGCCGGCACTGACGGGCGGCGAAGACAGGGCCGTTTCCGGGCCCGGCAGGCTCGCGCCGCCGTCGCCCTCGGCCAGCCAGTCGGACACGGGGTAGCCTGCCCGGTAGCCGAGCTCCGTGAGCGCGTAACACAGGGCCTCCAGCAGGGTGACGCCGGGGTCGTGGGCGTTGAAGTCCGTCCACTGCCCGCCAGCCAGGGCTTGCAGCCGGGCGAGGGCCCGGTCGCGCAGGCGGTCGAAGTCGAGGTGTTCGGGCAGGGGCGGTTGAAAAGTCTGCAAAGGCGTTCCCATGGTGTAGCGCGGTTATTTAACGAGCCAGAGTTCCACATTTTCCGATACGTCTTTTATCTTGACCCAGGTGGGGGCCACGGGCTGGCCTTTGCGGAGGTGGAGCTGGCCAAGCAGGCCCACGGGGTGCCACTCGGGGCGCTGGTCGCGGGGGATGTATTCGCGGTTGGGATCGTAGTCCGGGTTTAGGATGGGCTTTTGCACTATTGCCCGTTCGGTTTTTCCGTCGGGGGTGGTGATGTCTTCTTCGACTTCTTCAGTGAGGATTTGGCCGAATTCGTTTTTGAGGTGTTTTTGGGGCCATTCATCCGCATTATTGCAAACAATAGCAGGGGCCACGGATATGACGCCCATCGGGATTTCAGTTTTTTTGGCAGCACGGATCAAACCTTGCTTGTTGAGAATTACAGCGGTGCCTATTGGGATTGATTTCTTTTTCTCAGCTTCAAACATCTCAGTAAAGTCACTGTTACCCGTATACAAACGCTGTCTAATCCTGACGTCATGATGAAAAATACTTTGGAAGTTACTATAATCTCCTCCATATCTCATCTCTTTTACTAACTCTACCAAACCCCTTGCATTGTCGTTTGCTCCTGGCAAATTGCCCGTACCTCCATCAATAGTAAGCTTAGAGGTTGGTCCAGTTGTCCCCACTCCCACGTTTCCATCGCCGCGGACATAAAACCGGCTAACATTATTGGATACAACATCGAGTGCATAGGTACTGGCAGTTGCATTTGCGCCTGCATTAATATGGGCTCCGAACCCGGAACCATGCGCCAAATGAATTGCAGCCCCTCCCGAATGTATATTCTCTAACAACGCAAGCCAACCGGCATTGCTTTTTTGAACATGTAGCGGCAGAGTCGGGCTTCTGATACCGATCCCCACATTTCCACTTGCCATTAAAGCGATACTGTCGTCCGGGTCATTCGTTGTGCCGATTTCCAATGTCATATTTTCCAGCTGCATCCCCCCCCTGCTGTAATATCGGATATAAGCCCTGTCACCGGCTTTAGTTGCGGGCCCAAACGGATCACGTGGAAATAAAATGCCGGAGTTTTCATCGTTTTCATTTTGAGATGCGGATGGCATTATTGCCCCGCTCCTCACTTCTAATTTAGCTTGTGGGGCATCTGTGCCAATTCCGATGTTTCCATTTCCTTCTGCGATAAAAAACCTGTTATTAATCCCCTGCATCACCGCAAATCCCGGCCTGTTGTTAGTCCCCGCGCTCAACCCTATACTCCACACCACGCTCCCGCTCACCGCACCCCGAAAAAATTCGATCATTTTTTGCAAGGCGTCGGCGCTGGAATAACCGATTTTTAAGGGTGTGGTAGCCGTTTTTTGCAGATAGTCGTCGTTCGGATTAATACCGGAATCAATCAGGTTGATAAAATCCTGTTCAGTTGGTATATCCCCTTGATTAAAGCAGCTTTTTAAATCGCTGCGGCTGATAACTGGCATGGCGTTTTTATTTTTTAGTGTGAACTGTTTTGAGAAAAAATTTTCAGGCAATTTCAAAATCTACTCCCACGACCCCGTACCCGACCCCCCGGCTGCCCGGCGTGGCGGGGGTTACAATTTCGGCGTACAGCAGGATTTTGTGTTCCGGATTGGAGACCCACACCGTATCGGGCGAAGGCAGTTGGAGCGGGGCAAATACATCCGCGGTTTCCTGAATCTCTTTGGCGCCCAGTTTCAGGGCGGAAACGAAGTCCACATACGGCCGGCTTTCGATAAAAGCGAGTACCTGTACGGGATAGATATCGCCGCCGAAACGTATCTCCGCGCCGGCGTCGAAAGCCCAGGGAGAGAGGTATTCGGCGAGTTCATCGGAAAGTCGCCGGCGGTAGTAACCGGGATCGCGGCCGGCATGGAACTGCACGGTGGCTTCCACCTTAAGTTCCACGAAACGCGCGTTGCGCGCGCGGTACTGTGCCGGTATGGGCGCGCGCGCCTGAAGCCATCGCGCGATTTCCTGCAGGCGGGCCTGGGGAAAACGCGGCTGGAAGGGGTCCATGGGCAGCCGGTTGCGCAGATCGGGGATGACGATCACGTCAGCCTGGCCGGGCAAGGCGCCGGACTGCCAACCAGCGGGAAGGCATTTTACCTTGTACACGTCCGGGAAAGCTTGTAATACGAGTCGTTCGATATCCCAGGCGGTGAGGGCGCGTTGTTTATGGCGCAGGCGCTCGCTTACCCGCGTGTAAAAACGGGTGTCGGATTCCGGAGTGCGACCGCCCAGGGAGCTGTAAGGTTGCCGGACGGCCCTTATTTCGGGCCGGCGCTGCGCCAGGCCGCCGACGGTGCCGGGCGGCAATGATTGGCCGGGGTCGTCGGCGCTGCCCTCATCCATCACGCGCTCGGCAGCCACGGCCTGGGTCTGCACGTCGATCAGATCGCACACGCTGCGCCGGTAAAAATCTACCGAGGCGCGCAACCAGTACAGGCCGGTTGGCATTTCCGGGTTTTGATCGCTCGCGTCTTCCGGCAGGTTAAAACGGATGATGCCGCTGCGGTTGAGGCCGTCGGTATCGTCGCCGACGATGAGCGGGGTAGGGCTTCGTTCGCCGGGTATGGGTAGCCAGCCGGTGGCGGCAAGATACTGCCAGCGCAAAGGACGCCGTTCGGCGCCGGGATCGGCGGTGCCTTCGGCTACCTGGAACAACAAACTGACTACGGAAGGTACATCCACGTCCTGAAGACCGATGTACAGGGCGCCTTCGCCGGGCAGGGGGGGAAGCAGGGGGAAAGGGCCGGCCGCTTCTTTTTCCGGCAGGGAAGGGCCGAAGGGATTGAGGTGGAAAAAACGGTACTGCTCCTCCAAACCGACCGGCTCGTTTTTTATGGTCTCATAATTCAGGGTGAATGATTTTACTTTTGGCGTATAGGGTGGCTTTAACCTGGGAGAATCCTCTGTCGCCACTGCCGTTTTTAAAAGATATTCGTCATGCCTGAAATCGGTATTAAGATTCATAATAACCTGGTAAGCAGTTTGCAATTTGGATACATCCGTTTCTTGCAATTCAACCGCGGTATCTGTCCCGGTGGGAAATAATCCGAGCGATCCGGAAATTTTATTTAGATTGCCATACGCATCCGCCGTTTCGACGGATACCGTAAAGGAAGCGTCTGATAATACATTGCCGTTTGCCGTAATTGTTTGGGTGCTGCTATCAACTTGAAAATGTTCATATCTTTCATTCCAGTTAGCCGGTTTTCCCATCCAATCAAATTGCAGTTCCAACTTGCTGAGCGGTTTATTCAACACTTCGGTATTTGCCCAACGGAACCGGCTTCCCACTCTCGGATGCACTCCGAAGGGTTCAAATGGCCTTTTCACATCCACTTCGCCTTCATCGTTCCACGCCGCCTCCGGCATAAGCCCGGTTACGCCGACGGAAAGCGTCGCTTTTTGGATCATCCAAGCGCTCATCACCGCCCATGCGGCCATCGCGGCCCGGGTGGTATCGACGGTTTTGACATCTTGTTTCCGGCAAATTTTTAGCACGGGCACGGGATAGGTTGTACGGAAAAAATCGGGGTGAGGCGCGGTCACGGCGGGTTGGTCGGCCCGTAGCTGGAGGGTAATAACGATTTCTTTTAAATCCGCATCCCAGTTAGCAGATTGCCAGGTAGCGTCAATACCCAAGGGGTCTTTTTCATTGCTCAGCCGGTAATCGAAGTGATTTTTCAGCAGTTCGCTCGGGTTGTCGACTATATTCTCCGGATCGGAAAAATTGATTTTGAGGGTAATTGAGCGCGCGCCGCCGGCCAGCCACAACAGCGGTGACTGTATGGCGAACCCGATCTGCGCGGATTCGAAGGGCGCCGGCTCGCCGGCATCGCCGGATACTTTTTGACCGAAGGCGCTCCAGCGCGGGTGGTTTTCGCCGGGCCGGCCAGTGCGCAGCAGGCGGGCGTCGGCGGCGCTGAACAGGCCATAGTGGGTCATTTCACCAAGGTACATCGGCACATCGTTTTTACGCCGGATGGCTTCCGCCACGATTTGAAACAATTGATCAAGTTCTACCGCGGTGGCCTCCCGCGATGCGCCCGGCTTGGTTTTTTGCACAATATCCCAAATCGTGATAAAATCGCGGGGATTCATAAAAAACTGCTCCCGGATGTATTGTTGCGCCCCGGCGTCTTCTTTAGCGGCGCCGGCATACAGGGCAGCCAGGGTTCCGGCGGTATTTTCAGCGCCATCAAAACGGGGTATGCTGCCGGAACCGAACAATTGTTCGAATATTTTTTCGAAAACAGCCGTTATTTTTTCGAAATCCGCCGGCAGCTGAAAGAGTTGTTTCAACGCGCCAGTTTCACGTTGCAGGGTTGTTTTTCGTTGGGCGCGTTTCAGCAGTTCGACGATTTGAGCGGTTTGGGCAGCTACCAGGGGCGCGCTTCCGCCCCAGATTGTCAGTAATGACAAAGCTTCTTCAGCATTCAGTTGGAAATACCGTTCGAGAGCAAGCACTTTGTTCCAGTACTCCGACACGTTGCCAATGCCGGAAAGCCCCGTACTGGTTTGATGGAATACCGGTTTAACGGCGGCTTGATTCAGCCGTTGGGAAACATCATTGGCGCCGGTTCGCCAGTTCAGAAAAGCGGGGGGCGTGTTACCTTTGAATTTTTCCTGAATGGCTGTTCGGGCCGCTTTCATCAGCAAGGCATTCAACCGTTTCCAATCTTCCTGCACCGATTGAAACAGGCGCATCATGGCCATAAACCGGTGCATGTTGGAAAAATGTAGATGCGTTATTATTTTTTTCTGAAGTTCAGTCAGCTCCGGCGTTAATTGAGCATCCGGTTCCGCGATGTAGCCGAGATCTACTATGCGCTCGTACAGGTCTTGCACGTGGCGTATGCCCTGAAAGTTCGCGGTGAAGGTATTCGGAGATGCAGCAGGGAAGGGCGGCGTTCCGGTTGCCCATTCAAAATTTTGTATAAAGTCCCAGTTATTCGCCATGAGAGCGGAGGTCGGCCTCGAGTCGGCAGGCCGGGTTTCCCAGGCTTCCCGCAGGTAAAAATTGATCCCTATTACACCGGCATCTTCGGAAAAATAAGCGTTATGCACCTTGCCCTCTATTTTTTCTTTCAGGGCCATAAAACGGCGTAATTCGCCCAAACTCAAAAACAGTTGTTTTTGAGAGAATTGCAGAAAGGCGACCAAAGTCGTCGTAAAAAAATTATCCATCCCGGTATAGCCCAGGTCAAGGTCTGTGGGTAATTCGTAATTCTTCGCGGGATCGCCGATCGCCACTGTTAAAAAACGGCCGTTTTTGATATTTTCCGGGTCGGCGATCAGTTCTTCGAAAGACCGGTACCGGCGATCCTGAAAAAACACCTTCAGCGCGGCCACTTTGGCCCGGCCCACGACGATTTCTTCTGTAGTTTTGAACAGGCGGTTGCGGCCTTCGGGTGTTTTGCCGGCGAGCAGCAGCGT
>CALEYM010000493.1 GCA_937926185.1 uncultured Bacteroidota bacterium
AACTGTCATGCCGCGAAAGCAGACGTGATCTATCAAGATAGCATCGTTTACCGGGCCGGCCGACTGCTGTTCTTCATTCAGCAGGTTGCTGACGTAAAAGGCCATCCGGGCCGGAATACCGCCTGCCTGGTCGCCGCAAGAGTCGAGCGCCGCCCAGTCGCTGAGTTTGTATGGAATTTGTAATTCATACCAGGCATCCTCATCGAACGGCAGGAGGCCTTCCAATACGGCCAAGGGATAACAATTGGCATCCGGGCAGTCAGGGGCCGGCGTTGCGCTGCCGGTGTATAACATAATGGTATTATTTCCACCGGGTGGTCTGCGTCCAACATTAACTGCCGCTCCCGGAATCGGTTCGCCCGGTGTGCGCATGGTAACCACAAGTACGCCACTATCGGATTTCGACACGCAAAGCGGCGACGCTGTGCCAAGTACGCTTCCTCCAAGGTAATCGCCTGTGATGGCCACAACCCAACCGCCCTGGCTGTTGCCGGTTTCAACGACTCTTGGCGACAGGTTTTCATGCGGGTCGCCCCAGTGCATACCCTTCCAGCCGGGTATGGAATCCAAATTGCCGGCCCCGGAGTTTTGGCTGAATTTCGGATTGGGCAGTACCGAATCGGGGCAATCCGGAATACCGGAGCAACTGAGCGACACCGTTCTTGTATAGCTGTCATCGACGCAAATACTGCCGTCTGGCTGGTTACGGGTTGCGTACATGACGACCGTGTAATTTCCCGGGCTTGCGAACGTGTGGCAAAGCGTTTGTTTCCCATAAGTCGTACCGAGGTATGGACCTCCCAGGTTATAGAGGTACCAATCGACGGTTTCGCAATCGCTAAGCGCTAATGGCGAAAAACAAGCTGTACAAGAATTTAGCGATACAGCCGCGGCAAAACCTTTGCTTACGTTTTTGTAGAATGTCTGAACGCTATTGTTATCGCATGGACAAAGGTTGGGGCAATCCACCTGAAATTTTACCTCGCAGGAGCAGGTTTGCGCACCGCAGTCGCCGCTCATCTTCAGCGTGTACGTTCCGGACTTTCCAAACCAGTTGGGCAAAAGGTGAATTCCAAAAAATGGGTCATTGTCGGTAAAGGTTCCGCTTTGCGTGCCGCCAGGACCCGTAAGGTTCCAATGGATGGTATGCTCGGGCGCGCACTCGCCGCCGTCGCAGTGGAAAACGCCGGTGAGGTGATAACCCAGTCCGGGTTCGCAAGGCAGGTTGACCGTAGCGCCGCTGCAACTGACAGACTGGTTCAGGCTGCCTTTTGTATTGCGCACGAAAAGTTTGGAAAAGCCGCCGCACTGGCAGAGCGACCGGCATTTTCCCTTAGCGTCGGCATCCCATATCTGATTTAACTGCTGGGCGGTCAGTGCCGTATTAAATATTTCCAGTTCGTCGATAGTGATATTCCAATGTGGGTTCTGTGGATTATACCCAATTCGCATAGGGCTATTACTGGAAGCATTGGGAATTCCGACAAGTGTCTGCGTGGAGCTGGTAAATGTAGACGCACCTCCCGGGTCTCCGCCTACGTAAAACCGCACGTCAGGCGGGTCGACAACTACAGCCACGAAATTCCACTGCCCGACAGCAATGGGCGGACCTTTTAATACTTCTACACCACCAGGAGCAGTCGTGTTAATGACAAGGGTGGGCGCCGCAGCGGATGGCGTTCCTGTGATTGAAAACGCATAACCGCCCTGGTTATCCATCTTTATCACGATTGGCTCGGTTTGAGTTCCAACGGAAGTATTAATCCAGGCATCTATTGTAAACGGACCGGCGCCAAAATTGAGTTTGGGGTCATTGCTCACAGCGGCAGTGCTGAAGCCCGGGCTTATAAATTGCAATGCGCCCAACGAAGTGCCAGTGACGTCCACTTTGCCCGGCACCGGGTTAGGGCCGCCCGCACCGATAACTCCTGGTGATGAAATGGCAAAAAGTCCGCCGACAATACTTGATATCCCCGGTTCGCCGCCAATTTCGTCCATAGGCATCCACAACACCAGGCCCAGGCCCGGCGGAAGCGGCGCACACTTGGAGCACTCCTTAAAACTCACCTTGTCGATGGCAAAATCGTTGCCCTGCGCCTGCGTGTTCAGGTTTCGGATACACACCGTTACAGAAGTGTTGTTTCCGGAATTCCAGACGACGCAATATTTCCTCCAGGCACAAGTGGCCAAAGCCAACTGCGCCACGCTTCCGGCCTGGGTTCCGTCGAAATAAACCGCAAGTTGCGCCGGGCTGGCGCCGCTCACCGAGGCGTGGTAAAAACTGAAAATGTAGTCGGTGTTTGGCGTGAGGCTGTTGAAAGAATAACACAACACATCGGTATTCGGCGTGAGGGCGCCATTGACGACGAAAATATTTCCAGCGCCGGTTGGATCCCCACAAGCATCGAATCCGGGGTTGACCTTGGAAGCGTCATTGGTAACGCAATATTGCCCTTCCGTCTGACCGGAGCAGTTGTTTGAATAACCTGAGGTGAAGCCACCGGAGTTGTCAAAATCCCCGTTTGGCGCCAATTCGATTCCTGGCGCGTCGGGCGTTGGGCACACGCAATCCGGGCACACGACGGTCACGGTAAAACTACAAGATGCGGTATTCAGGCATTGATCGGCGGCGGAATACGCAACGGTCGTCGTACCCTGGCTAAATATAGTTCCGCTTGCATCCGGCAGGGCTACCAGACTTCCGGCATTAATCGTATAACCGACCCCGAGCAGGTCGCAATTGTCGGACACCGATACCGGCGCTATACCCGTCACCTCGGTTCTGCAGATGCCCAGCGGGTCCGTAACGCCGTGTACAGTCAGGTTTTGCGGGCAGTTGATGATGGGCGGCGTTACCTCAAGGGTTTGCACGCCGGCGGTGCATGTGCTGGTATTGCCGCACCAGTCGGTGACGGTGAGGGTGACGGTATGAACGCCGCAGCCGGTCACTACGTCCGGACTTACCTCCACGGTTTTGATCTGGCAGTTGTCGGTGGAGCCGCCGTCGAAAAAGCCGGGCGCGATTTTGGCTTCGCAATTGGCGTCGAGGTCAATGCCGATGCCCGGGACGCATACGGCCTTGGGCGGTGTGATGTCCGACACCGTGAAAGACTTACAGATGGTCGAGGTACAATTAGCCGCGTCGGTGATGGTCAGGCAGTACGAGTAATTGCCGCAGGGCAGTTGCAGGTCGAGCGTGTTGGCGTTGCTGCTGTTGCTCCAAAGCGTCGTGTAGGGTGGCACGCCGCCACTCGGTTGGCTGACTAATTGCACGTGGCCGCACTGGTCGATGAAATTGACAGCGAAATCGGCCTGGCAGGGCGCGGGCTCGCAGGCGCGGAAGGAAATGTCGTCGACGGCGAAATCGTTGCCGGGGTTTTTAAAGCGGCCAATGCGGACTTCCAGCACTGCCGTGCCGGTAGCGGGCGCTTTCCACTGCGCACAGATTTGCCACCATTTGTCGGGCGCCTCCGACAGCGCGATGCCGGCCACCGGTTTACCGTTGATGTACAGTTCGACCAGCGGGTCGTTGTAGTGGTTTGAGGGAACCACCAGGTTATTCATCCAGGCCGAAAAGGCGTAGGTTTTCCCGCCAGTTACCGGCACGTTTTGCTTCCACGCATTTACGATCCCAGGCGGGTTTCTACTGCCGTCTACCACCAGCATTTTCCCAGTCGAGCTGCCGTTGGTATGATCGGTGCAGTCCCACCGGTTGTTAATGGTTGAAATCTGGTTGCTTTGAGCTACGGTGTATTGTCCAGGGGCCATGGAGCCGGGCGGAGTCACGTAAGCATGACCGGACGTGAAGTTTGTATTGCCCGCTTCGAAATCGCCGTTTTTTACCAGCTCCGGCCCGGGCGCCGTGCCCGAAGGGCAGCAGGGCCCGGGAGCTTGGGGCGGGTATTCAAATTTCCGGATGCAGGTGACCGGGCCCGCGCCGATGTCGTATGTTACGCTCACACTGGTGCTTTGACTTCCGGGGCTGGCAAGCCGGTAACGACATGGCTCGAGTTTTATGACAGATTTGGAATAGGGCGGCGGTTTGGGTGCGCGTAGCAGCAGCGTGTTCGGCCCGGTTTTTTCCAAAACAAAGATGGAATCAAGCAAGGCAAAATCCACCAGATCGCCGTTTTCGATTGTTAGGGTATATTCAAGGAAACAATAGGGGTCGTAATTTAATAAGACGTAGTAGGTATTGGTATCCGACAGGCCGGGTTCCTGGGCAATTAATACGTCCAGAGAGTCGCAGGAACAAGGCGGGCAATAGCCGAAGTCGCGCGTATAATTTCCGGCAGCAGCTACATTCACCATCCACTGCCCGCTGGGCGGCAATTTGGCTATCCAGCCAGGCAATGCCGCGGCTTTTGCCGTGTACTGCCCCGGCGCAAGGTCGCATATCGAATACGAGCCATCAGCAGCCGAAACGGCGCTGCCCACTACACTGTTTTGCGCATCGACGATCTGAACGGTCCAGTCCTGCAGCGGTATTTGGTTGGCGTACGGCAATGGCTGGCACTCCCGGTACACCGTGCCCGACACGCAAGCGCCCGGACAAGCCTCCAGCGGAAAGTCGACAAAATAACCCTCCATAAGGCATAAATTGGGATACAGTACGCTGAAGATGGGGCCGGCGCCGCCCGGCTCGAAAAAAGTAAAATCGACCGTCCGGGTAGAGCCAACCGGATAAAGGCCGTTGGAATGGGTTAGCAACAACTCCGTTGGGCTGAGTTGCTCCACTACCCAGCCTTCGGCGCCGTTGGCCGTGAAGCCGGTGTAGTATCCGGCCTGGAGCAACAGTGTAGCCGCATTGAAGCAATTGGGGCTGGTGTTGTTGACAAAAAGCCGGTAACGGCAAGGTTCCAGTTTTATCACGGAATAAGTGATCGTGGAATCGCCGGCCTGGGCGTTCACTCTGGAGAAATTTCCCAATATGCAGCAGAACAGCGCGAAAATGGAAAGGCTGCGAATCATGTTGTTAGGTTTAGTATGTTTCAAATTTTCGTTGGTTCAAATTTCCGGCATTCAAAATCCGCCCACCCGTCTTTCCTAAATCCGGCGCGCCATTCCTCCGATTCGGCAGCAACTTTTCTAAATTCGGTCGGTTCAAAAACGGCGCATTTGCGCCAACACCGCCTTTTTGAACCGCTGCCCTTCCTCCAGCACGAACAAGTCAAACCGCCCGTCTTTACTCTGTATGCGCAGCCCGTTTCTGGCCAGGTCGAAAACCATGTATTCCTCTACGGAATCCAGTTCCGACAAGGGGATGCCGAGTTGGAGATGGCTGTTTTTAAAATCGTCGAGCCGAAAAAAAACGCGGGTTTCCCAAAGCTCCAGGGCGCCGGAAAGTTGCCGGGAGCCATCCCAAAGCAAAGCGGGAACGGATAGAATAGGTACGCCGGAGTCCTGTTTCATCGGATCGATAACTTGATCCAAAACTCAGGGATGCAAAAATGATTTCCACACCTTTCCTAAATCCGGCTTTGCCCGGCTTTTATCCGGTGGGGGATTCTATGAATTCGGCGTCCGATGAATACTCAAAAACAATCCCTACTTTTCCGGACAAATTCCAGGCTTGTGGAAATACTGATCCTTACAGTGCCGTGTTTTCCAAAACGGCTTGCTTCTCCCCGCGGGCTGTTTCGGGCTCTGCAAGTGATCCTGTTCGGTCCGTTTGTTTGTTTTGCGCTGCCGCTTTCAGCACAAACGGCCCCACATCCCGCCTTTCGCCAATACAGCACGGACAACGGCCTCTCCAGCTCTGAGATATACGGTATTCTGCAAGACCGGGAAGGTTATATCTGGATTTCATCGGACAACGGCATCAGCCGGTTCAACGGCTACGGCTTCCGCAATTACAGCGTTAAGGACGGGCTGCTGGAAAATGTGATTTTCCGGATGCAGCTCGACACGGCGGGCCGGGTGTGGATGCAGGCGATGGGCGGCAATTTGTACTACCTGGAGGGCGATACGATTTTGCCATATTGGAATAACCCGGTACTGAAGCAGTTTAAAGGCGGCTCGGATGTTTATCCGGGCTTTATCGTCGAAGGCGCCGGCGAAACGGTGCATGTCGCGGCCTGGGGCTATGGCATTCTCAGCATTTCAAGTGAAGGTATCGTAAAAACATACAACCACGCCGAACCGGAGTCTTTTCAGGTTTTTGAAAGAAACGGGAACGCGATTACTAGCGCCATCCTTATAAAAAGCGAATTGGAATCCTTTAAACTCCACGAGGGAAAATCGCGTGATAAAAACTATTCTATTCCAGTCTATTTCTATGTACCCGGAGCAGTCTGGTCTTTTCCTGAAAAATTTTACTCCAAAATTGGCAGGCAATTCGAAGCCTTTTTGCTCGCCCCGGGGCAGTATTTTCTCAAAATAGCAGATGAAGTCTGGTACGTCAAAAACGGGAAAGTGCACTGGCAGCATCATTTTCCGTTGACTATCGACCATGCCGCTTTGATGACAAACGGACAGCTGTGGCTGGGGATTTACGGACAACAGGGACTGAAGATTTATCCCTCTATCGACGCTTTTGGAAAAGCCGAAGCGAACACCTGGCTCCCGGGTGAAAGCGTGAGTTATTTCATGGAAGACCGCGAAGGCGGCATCTGGATCGGGACCAATAAAAACGGCGTTTTTTACACGCCGGCCGATGCCCTGCAGGTGTACGACAAGGAGAGCGGCCTGCCCGATGAAAACGTGACGGCTTTGAGCATCAAAAATGCCGGGGAACTCTTTATCGGATTGGGAAACGGAAACATCTGGCAACTCGACTTGCAGCGCGAAACATGGAAACAACTTCCGCCCCTCCTGCCCACACATGAATCTATCAGGGACCTCCATTACGATCTGCAAAACAGCCGTTTATGGGTAGTAAACAGCATCTTATATGGTTTCCAAAATAACCAATGGCTTCGAAAGGACGTAGCCTACCAGCACCGCATGCTCAGTTTTGGCAACCGGATCACTGAAAGCCCCGACGGGACGAACCT
>CALEYM010000494.1 GCA_937926185.1 uncultured Bacteroidota bacterium
CGCCCGCGGCATTCTTATGGCCGCCGCCGTTGAAGTGGGTACGGCAAATTTCCTGAACGTCGAGGTCGCCTTTGGAGCGCAGGCTGAGTTTTACAATGGTGGGTTGGTTGTGGATAAAAGCGGCCAGTTTCACTTCGCGGATGGTGAGCAGGTAGTTCACAATGCCCTCGGTATCACCGCGTTGTATCTCGAACTGTTCATAGTCTTTGCGCGACAACCAGATCAGTGCCGTGCGGTATTCCGGCAGGTATTCCATCCGGTTGCTCAGGCAATGGCCGAGCAAACGCAGGTTTTTTTCTTTTTGGGAATTAAAAATAAAGTCTTGTATGGCCGTATCGTCCACCCCGCGTTCCACCAGATCGGCGGCAATACGATAAACCGCTGCATTGGTGGCGTGCCGGAACGAGCCGGTATCGGTCACCAGGCCGGTAAAAATACATTTCCCGACGGTAGGGTTAATCTTCTGACCATCGCCCATGCCGCTGATAAAGCGGTATACCAGTTCGCAGGTGCTGCTGGCCGCGGGTTCTGAGAACACGTGATCGGCCATCGGTTCGGGGTACAGGTGGTGGTCGATCAGGATGCGCGCGCCCGGCAGACTTTTTACCAGTTCGCCCATGCGGTCGATGCGGCTGTATGCATTGAAATCGAGGAAAATAAAAACATTTTTCCGGTTCAACACCTGTTTGCACTCCTCCGTGTGAATGTCCCAGATCAGGATATCCTCGGCGCCGGGCAAAAATTCGAATTCTTCCGGGTACTCGGAGGGAAACAACACGTGCACCGTGTGCCCGTATTGCTCCAGGTAATGCCGCATGGCCAGCGAGCTGCCGATCGCATCGCCGTCGGGATTGCGGTGCGAAATGATTGCCACATTTTGCGGAATATGCAGCAGTTGCCGGAGATCGGAAGAAAATTCCATGTTTTTGCGCTTTTATGGGTTATAAAACGTGGCCTCGGTTCAAAAGCGGGCGCAAAAGTACGCTGTTTCAAATGCTTTTGCCGGCTCGCCGCATTTTATTTTTTTGAAAAGCCTTTCAGGAGGTGTTTTTAAAATAAAATCTCGCTCTACCTTTGCGGCCCTTTCTCCGTTTTGAGGGTAAATCACTCAATCACTCAATCACTCAATCACTCAATGGCCCATGGCTGGTAACAGAACTTTTACAATGATCAAACCCGACGCCGTTCGCGCGGGCAACATCGGCAACATCCTTCAGATGATCAACGCCGCCGGCTTCCGCATCGTGGCAATGAAACTCACCCAAATGAGTATGGAACGCGCCGGGCAATTTTACGCCGTACACAAAGAGCGGCCTTTTTACGGCGAGTTGTGCGAATTTATGAGCAGCGGCCCGATCGTGGCGGCTATCCTGGAAAAAAACAACGCCGTGGAGGATTTCCGCACCCTGATCGGCGCCACCAACCCGGCCAACGCCGCCGAAGGCACCATCCGCAAACTGTACGCCACCAGTGTGGGTGAAAACGCGGTGCATGGCTCCGACAGTGATGAGAACGCGGCCATCGAGGGTGCGTTTCACTTTGCCGGGGTGGAACTGTATTGATCATCGCACGTACGCTCCCAGCCACTTACATTCCTTCACGATCGTCTGGTAAAACTCCGTATCCTTGTACCGTCCCAGCCGGTCGTAGTACCCCCGGTAAGCTTCGGGCAACACGGGGATCAGTTTGCTGCCCGGGCGGTATTTGCAGTCGGGGTCGCAGAACCACTGCTTTTGCCGGCAACGCGCGGCCATAAACGCGGCGCGGGCCGCCAGTTCGGGATTTTGCGCCTCGGCCAGGGCTTTTTCAAAATAACTGAGCGCCAGGCTGAGGTCGGTGTTTTCCCGGTTGCCGTGGGGCGAATTGGCCAGCGGGAACACGGGCCCTTGCGCCAGCCGGAGCCAGTTGTAGCCGCTGCGGTAAAAGTCCATCACTTCCCACTCGAAACCGAAATACGACATGTTGTAGTAAGCCAGCCCGATGAGGTACAGGTACCAGGCGCCGGCGGGCTGGTTCATAGCTATGGCTGCCTTGGCTTTAAATTCATAGTCCAGTATTTTTTGCACCGTTTGCCGGCGGTTCAATAACAGGCTGTCGTTTGCCGGCCGGTCTATGCGTTCGTCGAAAAACTCTTTAAAGGGCGTAAACTGTTGCATGTTGGCGACGGCGCTGGCCGGTATCTGTCGCAACACCGACAGGGCGGCTTCCGGCTGGCCCACACTGAGCAGGTAAGCGCCTTTGATTTCCAGCAGCCGGGCTTTGATCAGGTCGGGATTGGTGTCGATCTGCATGGCGCGTTCCAGCAGCACGGGGTCGTTGCTGCCGGCGAGTTTCAGCAGATCGTCCAGCACGTCGAGACGGGGGTTGTAGCGGATGGCTGCCGGATCGTAGGCCGCCAGGATGGCTTTGCCAGGGTGGCTGCTTTCCGCGTAGCGGGCGGAAAGAAAATCCTGCAAAAACGGTTCGAAGCTGGGCAGGGTTTTAAAGGTTTCATAGCTGCGTATGCGGAAAGCGGCCTGGTCGGCGCTGGCGGTAGAGCCGTCAAGTTCCAGTATTTCGAGCAGCAGTTCCCACACGTCGAGTTGCCGGCGGAGGTGTTCGTCGTATTCGCCGCCTTTTTTCAGCATCGAGCGGGTGCGTTCGAACGATTTTCCGGCGGCATACCGGTCGCCGGCCAGCAGTTCGAGGTAACCGGTCATGGCCTGCCAGAATTGGGGATTGGGCGTTTTGCCTTCTTGCAGCACCCGGCGTGCGAAACGTTGCAGGCTGATCAGTTGTTGGGCGGCGAGGTCGCGGGTTTGGGCGCTGCGCTGGCGGCCGTATTTCAGGTCGGTGACGGGTGTGCGCAGGAAGATCTTTTCCAGTCGCTGCACGTCGCCCGTCAGCAGCAGGTCGATTTGGGGGTTGGCGGGATCGAGGGCGTATATTTTTTCCAGGTCTTCCGCGGTGTAGGTGCGCGAGGCGCCGGCGCGCAGGAGGTAAAGCGCGGCGCGTTCGGCGTCGTCCTGGCAGAGGCGCAGGGCCTTGTCCCATTCCTGGTCGGTGCGGAGTTGGAAACTGCGGAACGCCTGGGTGCGTTTGGAGGGGCAATAGCGGAAGATAAGCGCGTAGCGGTAGGCGGCTTCCGGGCGTTTGCCCAATTGCTGCAGGGCGCCGGCGAGGTGGCCCAGCATCCAGTAATAGATGATGCTGGGGCGTTTGCGGTCTGTTTTAGGTAACAAATAATTGTACAAGTCGACAGTCTGCTGCCATTGCCGGGCGTAGTGCGCCAGGCGCACGATCTGGTAAGCGTAGCGCAGGCGAAAAAAGTGCGATTGGGTTTGTAAAAAACGGGCTTTACCTTCTTCTATCAGTTCCTGCATGGCTTCCGGGTCGCGTTCGGGCAGTTTCCAGCCGTCGCCGTAAGTGATCACATGCGGTTCGCAACGTTTGGCGTACATCAGATAATCCACGGCTTCCGTGCAGCCGTTCATAGCGATCATCTCGGCAAAGGTGTTGCCGCCCAGGGTGTAGGGCAGGTATGCCTCGCCGCCCTTGGTCAGGGTAGCTTCCCGCAGCCCCGTCAGTTCGTCGGTATTGCTTTGGTAAACGACGTATTCGACGTCCGCCCGGAGCGGCTGCCCGCAAAACCGCCCGATCCATTCTTCGATATTGTCGTCCCTTTGAATATCCTTGTCAAAATAAAAACGCTGGTAGTAATCGTCCCAGCGTACGAAAAACGGGGCGTAAGCGGCGTTTTTATTGATAATGTCGGGCAATAAAAAAGTATAACCGCCGAAGGGCCGGACGTTGGGGTCGCAGGCGGTTTTGCTCGCTTTGGGCGGGGCCGGGTGAAAGGAGAAGAAGGTGCAGAGGAGCAGGAACAGGAAAGGCCAGGCGAAGCGGCGGTTCGGCCCCACCCCCATCCCCTCCCCCCAAGGGGAGGGGGGCTTGATCCCGCACTTGCTTGCAATTGGATAGAGGGCAAGCCCCCCTCCCCTTGGGGGGAGGGGATGGGGGTGGGGCCGAAACGCGGC
>CALEYM010000495.1 GCA_937926185.1 uncultured Bacteroidota bacterium
CGCGACGAAATCGAAATACTATTTCTCATACTAGCTTAGATTTTCCTGCGCCCCGGCTTTTTGCACAACCCCAATCTAAAACTATGAAGAATTAAAGTGAAAACGTCCTTCCTCATTCGGACATACGAATGCTCCGTTTTTTGACTCGCTCCCCGGATATCTACGCCCTGAATATTACTCGCCTGAAAAAATCAAAAAAATGAGAAAAAAATTTCACACCACAAAAATTTGATAATCAGTATTTTAATTAAAACAAAACATCTTTCTTAAAAAAATATCATGCAAAATTTAGTTCCTTGTATTGCATAATACCTGACTTGGCCGTATGTTTGTGCCAGAAAACAACCGGCGGGTATAGTCCTGCCGAATCGAGGCAACAACTAAAAAGCAAAAACATGGATTTGGAAAATGCCAAGGCGCAAATGCGGAAGGGGATACTGGAGATGTGCGTACTGGCGGTGATTGCCGGGCGGGAAACCTATCCCCCGGAAATCATCGACAAGTTGGAGGGCACCAATCTCTTCGTCAAGGAAGGTACCCTGTACCCGCTGCTGATCCGCCTGAAAAACGACGGCCTGGTGGATTACATCTGGCGCGAAGGCGTAAAAGGCCCACCGCGCAAGTATTTCACGATTACCGAAAACGGGCGAAAATTCCTGAGAGAACTGACCGACAGCTGGCAGGAACTGGTGCGCGCCGTCGATCAAACAATGACGGGTATTGAGGCGCAAAACAACGACCCCGGCAACGAGCCGGAAGCGCCCCGCCCACTCAATATCGAACCTATGCCCCCGGACGCCTGAACGCAACAGGCGCCAAAACTTTCAGCCACTCAAAACCTTGGTCTGCAAACGCGCTAAATCACCCGTAAACCCGAAACCTTTTTTTCTCAACCAACTTCAAACATGAATAAGATACTGAATATCAATCTTGGCGGATATGCCCTGACTATAGACGACGACGCTTTCGAATATCTTTCGGCGTATCTCGACAGCATCCGCCGGCGTTTCAGCGAAAGCGAAGGACGCGACGAGATTATGCATGACATCGAATCGCGGCTGGGCGAGCTCATCACCAACAACATGGGCAACCGCACCATCGTCATGCTGCCCGACGTGGAAGCCGCCATTCAGGTTATGGGCAAACCCGAAGACTTCGGCGGCGAACCGGTGGAGAAACCCGGCGCTTCCGGCAAAAAAACATTCCGCCCCGGCAAGAAGCTTTTCCGCGACGAAGAAGACGCCGTTATCGGCGGCGTTTGCTCCGGCCTGGCCGCTTATTTCGGCATGCAGGAGACGATCTGGATGCGACTGATCTTCATCCTGCTGGCGCTGGTCTCTTTCGGATTTTGGGTGCCGGCCTATCTCCTGTTGTGGATTTTGGTGCCGCCGGCCCGCACCGCCGCCGAGCGATTGGCCATGCGCGGCGAAACGGCCAACGTGGAAAATATTGCCCGCGAGATCGAACAGGGGTTTGAGCGAATTTCCAAAAAAGTCAATGAATTCGGATCGCAGGCCGCCGGCAGCTCCGCCGGCCGCACCACGGCCAACATAGCGGGGGGCTGTCTGACGGTTTTTGGCAAACTGATCCTGGGCTTTATCATTTTTGTAGCCATTATGATGGTTTTCGGGCTGGGTACGGCCTGGGTTGCCGGCATCTGGGCCTTTTTTACCGCCCAGCCTTATGTGACCTATTTTAGCCCGCTGTCGTCCGGCGGCACGTACATCGCGTTTTTTAACGCTTTCTTCCTGATCGGCATTCCGGTAGTGGGTCTGGTTTTGTGGTTGGGCCGTACGATATTCCGTTTTAAAACGCCGGCCTGGCTGGGGTCGGGTCTGGGTATATTTTGGGTGCTGAACTTTATTTCGCTGTTGTTACTTGGAGGCTGGGCTGCCCGAAGCTATGGCCACGGCGGCTCGGTTTCCAGGAGTTTGGATCTCGGCGGCATGAATACCGACACCCTGCGGGTGGAATGGGCCGAGAAAGGTCAACCGGGCGAACACGACTACTGGTTTACCGAAGACGACGGTTTTTATATCGGCGGCAAGGGTCTCAAAGTAAAAGAAATGATCCGGATCAACGTCCGGCGCAGCGAGTCGGGGCGTTTCGAGTGTACGCAAACCGTTCACGCCCGCGGCGGCAGTGGCGCCGAAGCCGAAGAAAATGCCGCTCAAACCGGCTTTGCCCTCGATTTCGACGGCAGAACCCTGCGGGCGCCCCGGGGCTACGAGATCAGGGAAGGCAATAAATGGCGCGGACAGGAGGTCAAAATCACCATCGGCGTACCCGAAGGAAAAGCCATTGTCTTCGGCCGGGGTATCAACCGTCGCGTGTACAACGCCGACTACGCCGATCCCGACAATGATTACTACATCAACAATTACTCCGAAAAAGTGTACCGGATGACTGCCCGGGGCCTGGTTTGCAGCGATTGCCCGCAATTCGGCGACCCGCAATACCGCGGCGGGCAGTACTATGAAAAATTCATCCTGGAAGGCAACTTCACTACGGAAATCATTGAAGACGACGATTTCAGCATCGAATTCGACGGCCCGCAAAACGAGCGCAACGACGTGGAATCAATCCGCACCAGCGAAAACCTGACCCTGACTACCCGCGGCAAAACCCTGACCGGTCAGCTGCGCTGCATAATCCGGACGCCCGTTTTCACCTCGCTTGTAGCGGAAAACACGGGACCGGTCACGATTCGCGGTTTCGAGGAAGGCGAGGCTTCTATCTCCGCCAAAGGCAACTCCCGTATCAAAGGCTACCTCGATTCCCGCACCCTGAACCTGACGATGAACGGCAAGTGCAACGTCGAACTGATCGGCAAAGGCGATTATCTGAACGCCAACCTGAGCGAAGGCGCCGAACTGGAAGCTTCCGGCTGGCGCGCCAACCGCGTCGAAATATCCGCTTCCGACGGTTCGCGGGCCAAACTGAACGTGGACGACGATGCCCGCGTCAAAACCGACGCCAGCAGTACGGTGAAAGTGGAAGGCGCCGCCCGTGTGCGGAAGGGAGATGAAGAGTAGGCAGTAGGCAGTGGGCAGTTGGGCGCCCCAGACTGCCCACTGCTCACTGCCCCCTCACTTCCACACCATCAAAAAAAGCCGCAATGGTGTCCGCCCCTTTCGGGGTATAATCATCCCTTGTCCAGCCTTGAAACGCCGCCAGACCTACGTAAACCGGCTCGAAATCCAGGTCGAAAGTGGTCACCAGGTTGTATTCGTTCCAGGAAAAGCCGGTTTTATAATACACGGCACATTTTTTTCCGCGCAACGCCAGGCGCAGGTAAACCGTGTCGGCTCCCGGGTTGCGTTCCTCTGGCGACACTTTTACCAGGGGAAAGGGGTAATGAATAATGTCGCCGTTTGAGTGGGAGCTGATCACTGATATTCCCTGAACGCCCGGCATACTGTCCGGCCAGCGGTCATGGGAGCCGTCGGTGTACGGACTGCTGAATCCATAGGTTACCCGGACGTGTTGCAGTCTGCTTTTATCTTTGTCAAACAGGACAAATCCGGCCTGCTGGTGATTTTGCGTAGGGTAAAAATCGACCAGTCGGGTACTCACATCCATATTCCCCCCCGGCAGCTTATGCATCAAGAGATTGGTAATCCGGCGGGGTTCGGCGGGTTTTACCCAATAATCACCGGGCAAAGTATACAGCGCCAGCATGCCGGGTCGCGGCTGGCGACGCCAGCTCTGGGCGTCGAAATCCAGTATTTCCCACCCTTCCCGCCTTAAACGGGCGGGGTTCGTATCGTTGAACCGTTCTTCCAGGTCGGATGGCGCAAACGGATCGAAGGCGAACCAAAACATGAAGCCGGCCACACCGGTAATGAGCAGTATTTTGGTCCACCGGCGGGAGGGCAGGGGTAGTTTTTCCCGGCGGGAGTTGCCGGTATAAACAGCCAGGGCATCCAGAAAGTCTTTGCCGAAATTGGCGTTTTCCAGTTGGTCCGCATCACATACCGAGGGATCGGTGTAGTAAAATAATTTGCGAAGGCGGATCAGGCTCACCGATTGTTCCGCATCAGGGACTACGCGTACGATGTCTTCCCGCAGATCGTCGTAAGCCTCTTTGTAGGTAGTGGCCGGAACGGATTTCAAACCGGGGTTTCGTTTGCGGAATTTTTCCCGGATCGCTGCGCGCAATTTTTCCAGCTCCGCCCTGCCGAGGGATTTGGTTCGGGCCATGGTTGCAAGGTTTTTATTAAATTTTGGAGCGGCATCGCAGGGGTGAACAAATGTAGGAAGATGCCGAAACAATTTTCGGAATACCGGCAACTAAATCGGGGTATGTTTATTGCCTTACCTTTGCTGACTACCACGCTTTTTCATCTCTCCTTTAATAAACCCGATCGTCCGCGGCTATCCACCCCGTTTCCCCCGTTTTTTAGCATGCCGTTACATCGCCTGGCTTCATCTGCGCTTCAGGTGTTCCGGGCACTTTTTCACCAAAACCATTCAATTTATTATGAAAACCAGATTGATCCCGTTCCTGCTTCTGCTGACCGCTGCCATCAGCCTTCAAAATTGCAGCAAAGACACCGGAGTAACGCCCGCTTTCGATGAAAGCAAGCCATTTTCCGTTGATGAACGCGCTTCCACCGTTGTAGTGCCTGCCGGCTCGCACAACGCCCTTCAAGATGCCATCGATGAAGCCGGCAACAATGGCACCGTACGCCTGGCCGCCGGAACCCATACGGAAGACGGCACTGTAACAATCCCTTACCGCATCAAGCTTATCGGCGACGAAGGCGCGGTGCTGATCTCGGATACGGACCCGTTGACTGTCGCTAACTTCCAACTGGAAACAGCAATCCATGTTTTGGGCGCGGCCAATACGATCATCGATAACATCGACTTTCAAACGCCAGGCGGTGCAACCGGCGGCACGGCCATCGTGGTGGAAAATTCGGCTAACGTGACGGTTAAAAACTGTTCGATGACCCATGTGCAATTTGGCGTGCTGATCGAACAATCGAAAAATGCCAACATAACCAAAAATACCATTTCTACGTCGACAGGCTGGCAAACCTTGGATATCCCCGCGGCCCACGGTATCGTGGTTATCAATGGGAAAAATGCCCGTATTGAAGGCAACGAAGTTTCAAATGCCACTTTCGGCATTTGGTGTTGCGACGAGAATGGTACGTATAAACAAAATTATACACATCATAACCTCGTTGGCATGATACTTTGTAAAGTGCCTGAAAATGGCCTGATCATGCCCGACGGCCACCTCACCGGCGCCGCATTATCCGGAACCAACTGGAAATGCAAGAACAACCGGTCCCAGTACAACTTCACCGTCGGTTACCTGGTCATCGATGGCGCCAGAGATAATTTACTGGAAGACAATGAAGGGGGCAGTAACGGCACCTACGACATTGAACTGACCGCCGAAACAGATCGCTTCGGCTTCTGGGTACCTGCTTCGGTTCATAACACTGCCAAAGCCGGCACATTCCCCAATGTCACCATCAAAGATTGCGGGATCGACAACACTGTGGTCGGAGGTATCCAGATTGATATAACGGCTGATCCTTGTTACTAATCCGTTTTTTTTCTGAAGCACAAGGCTTGGGCATGCCGGTCATATCTGGTGTGCCCTTTTTGTTTTCCGTTCAAAACTGAAAATTTCCTTTCCTTTACCCCGCCAATTTCATCCGCCTTTTCCTGTACATGGAACCTGCTACCGACAACGCCGCCCGCCTGCCTTCATCCAAGATCATCCGGCGGGGTATCCAGAGTTTTATTTTTTTCTCCGCTATCGGCACCGCGGTGAGTTTATGGTGGAAGCGGCCGGCGGGCCTGACAGAAATGCTTCAGGTGATTGACTGGCGCTTTATGGCATTGCTGATCCCGCTGATTGCGCTGGATTACTGGCTGGGCGGTTTTCGTTACCGCCTGTATTTCGACGGGAAAATTTTTCCAAACGTCTCGCTCTGGGATTGCATGCGCTCCAATTGGGCGAACATGTTCATGGGCGCTGCCACGCATTTTCAAACCGGCGGAGGACCGGCCCAGATATATGTGCTTTGGCGCAAAGGAGTATCGGTTACCGATTCGATACTGGTGTCGGTGATGAATCTCGCCGCTACGCTGGTCTTTTTTATGCTGTCCAGCATTGCCGTACTGACCTGGATACCGCCGGGTTTTCTCGGGGTGGGTTTTACCCCCGTTTTTCAGACGGCTTTTATCGTGGTGGGCGGCATTGCCGGCCTGATGCTGTTGTTGCTTTTTTTCCCGTATATCGGTCATTTTTTGATCAATAAAATCCTGATGTTCATCCCCCTGCGCGGAGAAAAAACATTAAGCAAACGGGACCGGCTCCTGTTGAAACTGGAACAGGAAATTGAACGTTTCGGCAGCGGTTTCCGAAGCGTGGTGCAACGCGCCAAATGGAAACTGCTGGTCACGGTGATCGCCACCATCGTACTGTTCTCCGGTAAATACGTCATGGGCTACGTGGTGGCCCGGGCCATGGGTCAGGATGTACCTTTCGATCTGTTTTTCGGCTTGCAGATCGTTCAGCTGCTGATGATCTATTTTGCGCCGACACCGGGCGCCTCCGGTGTGGCGGAGGTATCGGCAGCCTGGCTGATGGGCAAACTGATCCCGGCCGAGCTGCTGGTGGTGTATGTAGTGCTCTGGCGTTTTTCCACCACTATCTTTGGCGCAGTGATCGGTGGCTTTGTGCTGCTGCGCGAACTCGGCGAGGATCAGCGGCAGCCTGCCGCGGCCCCCGCGGAATAATCTTTTGGCGCGAATATGAGCAATAATAAATACGACGCAATTGTAATCGGCTCCGGCTTCGGTGGCTCCATGACGGCTTACCAACTCGTGCGGGTCGGCATGCGGGTGCTGATGCTGGAACGCGGCGATTGGGCACAACGCGGGCCGGAAAACTGGGGGCTTCAGGGTTCCATCGACCTGACACCCCACTACGATAAAAGTTCGCCCCTGCGCGTAGTGGCGGGCGGTAACAAAAAAGTGATGGGCCTGTATTCCTGCGTGGGCGGGCCCTCCGTTTTTTACGGCGGCGTGTCGTTCCGCTTCCGCGAACGCGATTTTGAACCGGAAAAGGAAATCACGACCGACTCCGGCGCCGAATGGCCATTCCGGTACCGCGACCTGGAGCCTTACTATACACAGGCTGAAAAGCTGTTGAATATTTCCGGTGAAACCGGCGTTGATCCCACCGAACCATTCCGAAGCGCCCCTTTACCGCAGGGGCCGGCGCCTTTGGCCGGTATTTCCCGGCAGGTGAAATCCGCCGCCGAACAGCTGGGACTGCGGCCGTTCCAACTGCCGCTGGCGATCAATTATTCGGATAAAAATCGAAATGGCTGTGTGCAATGCACCACCTGCGATACTTATGCTTGCGCCATCGGCGCCAAAAACGACCTGTCGGTCATGGTGCTCGCCGGCCTGATCGATCGCGGGATGACCCTGAAAGCCAATACCGTCGTGACGCGCCTGCATGTGGGAAAAGGGCGAATTCAAACTGTGGAGTGCATATCCAGGGAAACCGGCGAACGGATGCAATTCGAATCGAATCTGGTGATTCTGGCCGCCGGCGCGCTGGCCTCTCCCAAACTGTTGCTGGCTTCCGGATTGCAGGACTTGAACCCCGGCGGTCATGTGATCGGCCGGTACCTGATGCGGCATGTGAACGCCATCATTTTTGGTATTTTCCCCGGCCAGGCCGACAAAGAAAACCGCTTTCACAAACAACTGGCCATCCTCGATTATTACTTCGGTCATCCCGGTACTTCGTTTGGCAAACTGGGCAGCCTGCAACAAATGCCCACGCCGCCCAAGGGACTGGTGCAAAACGCGGTGCCGGGCGTTTTGGGCAAACTGCTGAGTCTGGGCGTACCGCTGCTCACAGGCCTGCTGGCCATCGCGGAGGACCAGCCTCAATATGATAACCACCTCCGGATCGATCCGGACCAAAAAGACCGTTTCGGCTTGCCGCAGGCCGTCATCAGCCACCATTATTCCAAACGCGATTTGGCGGCGCTGGATATTTTGGCCGGGGAAGCAAAAAAAATTTTGAAGAAAACGGGCGCTCTAACCCACTATGTACACCACATTCGCACTTTCTCCCACGCCGTCGGGACGGTGCGCATGGGCTTCGACCCCGCCACTTCGGCCCTCGATGAATGCTGCCGTTTTCGGGGTATCAATAATTTATACGTGGTGGACGGCAGTTTTATGCCAACTTCCGCGGCGCTGAATCCGAGCCTGACCATTTCAGCCAATGCCCTGCGGGTGGGTGAGAAAATCACAACGAATTAGAATATTTGTAAAGATAAATTATACCTAAAATTCCGCATAACATCTGTGTATAAAATCTGCGTAACATCTGCGTGAAACTGATCTACGGGTCGCTGAGCGCGACAAATTTCACGCAGATGTTACGCAGAAAGGTTTGCACAGATGTTACGCAGAAAAAACAACGCCATGACATTCCGAACCATCGAACCGGCCCGGCCCGTGCGCATCGCCTTTCTGGGCTGCGGCGGCGTGACCCGCCGGCACAGCAAAACGCTGGGCCGTTTTCCGGAAGTCCGGCGCTATTATGCCAGCCGCTTGGCAGAAAAGGCGGAACTGTTTTGCCGGGAATTGAAGGGCGACGGCTTTTTCGGTTCCTACCGGGCGGCTATCGATTCGCCGGAAGTGGATGTTGTTTTTGTGGCTACGCCGCCCGACAGCCACCTGGAACTGAGCCTGCAAGCCATCGCGGCGGGAAAACACGTGATCGTGGAAAAACCGCCTTTTTTTCGTGCGTCCGATTTTGATTTAATCGAAACGGAGCGCCGGAAAACCGGCGTTCAGGTAATGGTGGCGGAAAATTATTTTTACAAACCCCTGTTGCGCGCCCTCCGGGATATCCTCCGTACAGACGTGATCGGCGACATCCGGTTTATGGTTTTCAACGCCACCAAAACGCAAAAAACGGGCGACTGGCGCGACGAGGCCCGCACGGCCGGTGGCGGCGCGCTGTTTGAAGGCGGTATTCACTGGGTTAATTTCCTGTCGAACCTGGGGCTGCAAGTCCGCTCGGTCAGCGGTTTTCAACCGGGCAAACCGGCAGCCGGGACGCTGGAGCGGAGTTTCCAAATGGTATTTTCCTACGAAGAAGGCCCCGTAGCCACTTTATTGTATTCCTGGGAGATCGACACCCTGTTCAAGGGATTGCGCCTGTCGCGGATATACGGCACGGCAGGCTCCGTGACCCTGGAGTCGAACGGCGTTTTTATACTGGTACGGGGCAAAAAATGGCATTTCCGGCTGTTGCCGGGTTTATCCGACATTGTGGGTTCAAAAGCCATGTTCACGGATTTTTTACAAGCCCTGCGAACCGGCCGGGAACCGGCGTTTAACCTGGCGCTGGCCAAACGCGACCTGGAACTGATTGAAAAAGCCTACGGCGACGCCGGGATAAACAAGACTAAAAACAAAACTTAAGAACAACATAATCAATCACATCGACATGGAATTTCTGATCGCCATTCTTACCGGCCTGGTTTCCGGCCTGCACACATCCACCTGGGGCATGTACAAAGACTCCCCGCACGAAGGCTTTACCTGGCCCAAATATTTCCGCAGCATGATCGTCGGCGCCATTTACGCGCCCATCGTTTGGCAACTCACCGGTCTGGACGTAACGACAGCCGCGGGCATCTTCCTGCTTTGGGGTTCTACTTATCTCGCGGAGCGCGCAACCCTGGAAATATGGAAAACCTTCCTGCGCACCGAAGACCAATCCAAGTACTTCATCCCCATGCAATTGTCTGTACTCGGCAAGGTGGTGGAAAGCAAACGCGACCGGTATATCGCCGCCTTTTTTTACGTGGGCGGCATCGTGCTGGTGGGCTGGGGCTTGATCTCCCTCTGGAACCTGTACAAAAACGGCGGCCTCGACTGGAATCCCTACGTCATCCTGCTTTTCCTCAGCGTGGGCGGTTGGATATCTGCCTTTGGCGGCGCCTGGAAGGACGCGCCGCTCGAAGGTTTCGAATGGTTTAAGTTCTTCCGCAGCCCGGCCGTCGCTTATTTCTGGGGTTGGGTAGCAGCCAATCTGACCGACAATTTTGTGGTGATCACCCTGTGCAGTATCGGGTTTACCATCGCCACCATCGAAACGTATAAAACTTTTTTCTTTCCCAGCCGACCGCGCGGCAAGTTTCAGGGCAAACCCATCCTGTTCCCGGATATGCTCCAAAAACGGCAGAAGTTTATTCCGGTGTATGTCGTTTGCTGGTTGTATGTGATTGTAGCGGGGGTATTGGCGTTTTTGGGGCCGCATAGCGGGTTAGTACTTACGACTTACGGCTTTTGACTTACGACTTGAGGACTCGAAGCCGGGTTATTTCCACACTTTTATGGCAATTTTTTTTACATAAATAATGACAGGATTAACCCGGCTTCGAGTCCCCAAGTCGTAAGTCAAAAGTCAAAAGTCGTAAGTCGGAATTCTCTACCTTAGCCCGGCTTTTAAAATCATCAATTCTCATGCCCGACATTCACTTCCGCCCCTCTGCCAAAACCTACGACGTGATCATCATCGGCTCCGGTGCAGGCGGCGGAATGGCTGCTTATGAACTCACTAAGGCGGGCGCCAAGGTGCTGCTGCTCGAAGCCGGGCAACATTACGACCCGGCCGACCCCAAGTACATGACCCAGTTGAAATGGCCCTGGCAATCGCCACGACGCGGCGCCAGCACCCGCTACCGGCCCTTCGGCGATTTCGACGCGGCCTACGGCGGCTGGGATATCGAAGGCGAGCCGTATACCACCAAAAACGGTACCCAGTTCAAGTGGTTCCGCTCGCGCATGCTGGGCGGCCGCACCAACCACTGGGGACGTATCTCCCTGCGTTTCGGCCCCGACGACTTCAAACGGCGCACGATCGACGGCCTGGGCGAAGACTGGCCCATCGGCTATGACGAGGTGGCGCCTTTTTACGACGACACCGACCGCCTGCTGGGCGTGTTCGGCACCAACGAGGGCCTGCCCAATGACCCCGACGGTGTTTTTCTGCCCGCGCCGAAGCCGCGTTTGCACGAACTGATGATCAAAAAAGCCAATAAAAACCTGGGCGTCACTACCATCCCCTCCCGGCTGAGCATTTTGACCAAAAAAATAAACGACGAGCGCGGCGTCTGTTTTTACTGCCATCAATGCGGACGCGCCTGTATGGCCTACGCCGATTTTTCATCATCGTCGTGCCTGGTCAATCCGGCGCTTAAAACCGGTAATCTCGACGTCATTTATTTCGCCATGGCCCGCGAGATACTGACCGACCCGAAAACGGGCCTTTGCACCGGGGTTTCTTACATCGACACGGAAAGCCTGGAAGAAAAAAGCGTACGCGGCAATATTGTGGTATTGGGGGCCAGCGCCTGCGAGTCGGCGCGATTGCTGCTCAACTCCAAATCCACCCGTTTCCCGGAAGGCCTGGCCAACTCATCGGGCGTGGTGGGCAAATACCTGCACGACTCTACCGGCGCCTCCCGCGCGGCCATCATTCCCACATTGTTCGACCGCAAGCGCTACAACGAGGACGGCGTGGGCGGCTTGCACGTGTACTCTCCCTGGTGGCTCGACAACAAAAAACTCGATTTTCCGCGCGGCTACCATATTGAATACTGGGGCGGCATGGGCATGCCCTCCTACGGGTTCGGCTGGGGTATTGAAAAAGTGAACGGACTGTTTCCCGACCGGAGTGGAAACAAACGCGAGGCCGGCGGCTACGGCGCCGCGCTGAAAGACGATTACCGCCGCTTCTACGGCGCCTACATTGGTATGGCTGGCCGCGGCGAAGCAGTGGCGCGCGAGGACAACTACTGCGAAATAGACCCCAACACGGTGGATAAATACGGCATCCCGGTGCTGCGTTTCCACTACAAATGGTCGGACTACGAGCGCCTGCAAGCCAAACACATGCACGATACTTTCGAACGCATCATCCAGGAAATGGGCGGCATTCCGCTCAGCGACAAACCCGGGCCCGATAACGACTACGGCCTGAACGCCCCTGGCGAGATTATTCACGAGGTGGGCACCATCCGTATGGGTAACGACCCGAAAAAATCGGCCCTGAACAAATGGCAACAGGCCCACGATGTAAAAAACCTGTTCGTGGTAGACGGCGCGCCCTTCCCTTCGCAGGGCGATAAAAACTGTACCTGGACGATATTGGCGCTGTCCATGCGGGCGTCGAGGTATATTGTGGAACAAAAAAATGCAGGCAAACTATGAAACGTCGCGACGCACTCAAAGGCATCAGCCTCACTACCCTCGGCCTGGCCGGCCTGAGCCCGCAGGTAAAAGCCGCGGAAGTGCTCGACCTGGCTGATCCAGATAAGAAAAAAGAACCCTGGGAACCTTACGGCCGCACCAGGGGCGAACTGGAGCGCGATGCCAAACTGTTCAAAGAGCAGTTTTTCAATAAGCACGAAATGAAAACCATCTCCGTGCTGGCAGACATCATCATCCCGAAAGACGCCCAATCCGGCAGCGCAACGGAAGCCGGCGTACCCGATTTTATCGAATTTATGGCCAAGGATCAACCCAACCTGCAAACGCCCCTGCGCGGCGGCCTGCTGTGGCTGGACACGCAGGCCAAACGGCGTTTTGAAAAAACATTTACCGACTGCTCTGACGCCCAGCGCATAGAGATCGTGGAAGACATTGCCTGGCCGGAGCGCAAAAAAACGGGCATGAGCCAGGGCATCGCCTTTTTCAGCCTGATGCGCAACCTCACGGCATCGGGTTTTTTCACCAGTAAAATGGGTATCGCCGACCTGGGGTACGTGGGCAACACCCCCAACCAGTGGGATGGGGTGCCGGAGGAGGTGTTGAGGCAGTACGGGTTGGATACCTTTTAGTTCCGCAATACCACGAATCGTTTCGTCATAACGGTTTCCTTATTGGCCAGCCCGAGCAAGTAGACACCGGGTTCCAGCGCGGAAACATCCAGGGTCACGGCATTTTCCCCGGCAGATACCTCCAACGGTCTTGTAAGCATCAACCGGCCTTTAGCGTCATAAACCCGGATTTGAACCGGCGTCGGCGCTGCTGCGCGGAAAGCGAGGTTGAGGACGGAAAATGCCGGGTTGGGTGTAAGCGTCATGGCTTCCAGCGCTTGTTCTGCCATATTGTTTTCTGTTCCTCTGCCCTGGGCTTGATTTTCACCCGGCCACAATGGCGATTCCTCACAGGGATCATTGTTTTTACACTCATCCCAGTATTCGTTGAATGCTCCCAATGCGCCGGCGAGCAAGCCGCCATAGCCGTTGGAATATGTGGTGTCGTTGCAAATAGCAGCCAGGTATTCGTTCGCCAGTGTGATCAGGTCATCTGTGTCCGAGTCTGCGTCGAGGCCGAGATTTTTGACCTGGTCTGCCGTCAAAACACAGGAACCTGCCAGAGATAGACTGCCCAGATCAAGATCGCGGAAATGTTCGTTGTATCGCAGGTTCAGCTGCAGCGCAATTAACTGACCAACCAAAGTGTTTTTGATTTTTTCGTTGCAGTTCAGTTGATAGTTTTTACCGAGTGGAACGGAAGTGCCGCCGGCCGGCATAATACCCAGGATACAATCGCGGGTAGTTACGGTAAAGCCGCAATTGGCGCCGTCGCCAACAACGATTCCACCCTTTTTCATCAGGGTATCCAGTATTTGTTGGGTAGTCAGCCCGTTGGCTTTGCCTTTTGCATTTCCCCAGAAGCCTTGTGTGTACGTACAGAAACAGGAGCCGGTAAGATGAACGATGCACTCGGTGGTATTGCCGCAGGCATCGCTGATACTGAAAGTCATGTCGCGGCTAAAAGTGTAGTCACCTTCCATACATTCCTGCAAGGCGGAAGCTTCTTTCAAGGTAACCGAAACCGGGTTTCCACAATTGTCGGAGAATTCCGTCTTCAACTCTTTGACCAGATCAGCCATAGCCGGATCAGCGCCGGAACAGGGCATATCTGCCGCGCAGGCTACGACAATTTCTTCCGGACATTGGCCGGCGGGCGCCGCCTGGTCTTCTACCTGTATGATTTGAATACAGGTGGAGGAATTGGAACAAGCGTCCGTGGCCCGGAAAAGCCGTCTGATGGTGTACTCGTTACTGCATTTGTAATCGGCAATGGCATCACCGATGTGCATCAGGGTGGTAGTGCCACCGCAATTGTCGGTAACAGGCACATTTTGCAGATTGACCGGTGGCGCTTGACTGGCGCAGGTAACGGTGGCGTTAGCTGGACAGGTAATCGTGGGGGCCGTCTGATCGTCCACTTTGATCTTTTGCACGCAGGTGGCCGTTTTACCGCAAGCATCCGTAGCCTTGTATGTTCGGGTCAGCAGGTACTTGTTGTCGCAAAGTTTATTGGTGATCACATCACTCATGTGCGTTTTTGTGACGTTACCGCCGCAGTTGTCGCTGACTGTCACATCGGGCAAGCTGATAGCCGGTACCTGATTTGCACAGGTAACCGTGGCATTGAGCGGACAAACGATGGTTGGCGCCGTTTGATCATTGACCGTAATCGTTTGTTTGCAAGTGGCCGTTTTACCGCAGACATCCGAGACTTTATAGGTTCGGTACAGCGTGAAGCGGTTGTCGCAGGTTTTGTTGACAATTTGATCGCCGACGTGTTCCTTGGTAATGGTACCACAGTTGTCGTTGGCTGTCACGGAAGCGAGGTTCACAGTGGGCGCCTGAGTGGCGCAGGAGACACTCGTATTAGCCGGACAAGTGATCGTTGGCGCCGTCTGGTCGTTCACCGTGATGCGCTGGCTGCATGTCTTGAAATTGCCGCAGGCGTCCATAGCCTGATAAGTCCGGGTGAGCAGGTAACGATTTTCACAGATTTGGTCGCTGATCTGATCGCCGATGTGGCTCTTGGTGACCGAACCAGTACAATTATCGCCGGCCGTCACAGTGGCGAGATTGACCGCGGGCACTTTGTTCGTGCAGGTAACGGTAGTATTGGCCGGACAACTGATTGTTGGCGCCTTTTTGTCGTTCACCGTGATCAATTGCGAGCAGGTTCCCGTATTTCCACAAACGTCGGTAGCCTTGTAAACGCGCGTTACCAAATAGTTGTTGGGACAGGTCTGGTTGCTGATGTAATCGCCGACATATCCTTTAGTCACCGATCCGGAGCAGTTATCGGTCGCCTTGATCAGCGACAGGTTCATGGCCGGGACGAGGTTGGCGCAGTCTACTGTAATATTGGTGGGACAGGTGACTACAGGCGCACTTTGGTCATCCACGGTGATAGTCTGGACACAAGTATCTGAATTTCCACATGCATCGACCGTTTTGTAGGTGCGTTTTACGATGAAACGGTTGTAACAGGTCTTGTTGCTGATCACGTCTCCCACACAGATTTTTGAACAGAAGCCGTTACAGTTGTCACTTACGGTGACATCGCCGAGATTTGGCAATGGCACCTGGCTGGCACAGGAAACCGTGATATTTGCCGGACAGGTGATGACCGGCGGAATATTGTCGTAAACCGTTATCTTTTGGGTGCAATAGCTAACCTTGCCGCAAGCATCCACTGCTTTGTATGTGCGGGAAATCGTAAACCGGTTTTCACAGGTCTTGCTGGTAATCAAATCTCCCGTGTGAATGACCGTCGCGATACCGCAATTGTCGCTTGCCGTTACGGAAGCCGGGTTTGGCGCAGGTACATCTTTGGCGCAGGCAACCGTTATGTTGGGCGGACAGGTGATCACCGGTGGGGTATTGTCATAAACCGTGATTTTTTGCGTACAGGTAGCTGTGTTACCACAAACATCCATCGCCATGTAGGTGCGGATCAGGGTATACCGGTTGTCGCAGGTCTTGTTGGTGATCAAATCGCCGACGTGGCTTTTGGTGACGGTACCGCCACAGTTATCCGTAGCAGTTACGGTACCGGGATCAGCAATGGGAACTTCGCTCGTACAGGATACTGTGATATTCCCGGGGCAAGTGATTTGAGGCGCAACCAAATCGTTCAATGAAATGACCTGGCTGCAGCTGGCCGTATTACCGCAATTATCCTCGGCCAGATACGTCCGGGTAATGGAGTAGTTAGTGGCACAGTTTTGACCGCTCACCAAATCGCCAATATGTGTAACTGTAACCGTCCCGCCACAATTGTCATCGGTTATAACATCGGTCAACTCCATCGGAGGCACCTGCCCCTCACAGCTGACAGCAAGGCCTGCAGGGCAAATAATTGTCGGAGGCGTCTCGTCGTTTACCTTGATCAATTGCACACAGGTATTCGTATTGCTACATTCGTCAGACGCCAGATAGGTACGGGTGATAAGGAACCGGTCATCGCAGGTTTGGTCACTGATGTCATCTCCGATGTGAAACTTTAACACGAAACCGCCGCAATTGTCACTGCTGCTTACACTGGCCGGGTCCGGGGCAGGTACATCAATCGCGCAGGAAACGCTGGTGTTCTGCGGGCAGCTTATTGTCGGCGCGGTGTTATCGATAAACGTGATGGTCTGCACACAGGTGGCCGTGTTGTTGCAGGCGTCCTGGGCTTTCCAGGTGCGTTTTACGCCGGCTTGTCCGGTGCAGTTTGCGGCGATGGCTTCGTCGGTGTAGGTAATCACCGGGGTTCCGCCGCAGTTGTCGGTGGCGGTGGCCGAACCCGTGTTGGCAGGCGCGGTGGATTCGCCGCAGGTCAGTTGTTTGTCCGCCGGACAGGTAATTACCGGGGCGGTGTTGTCGATGAAGACGATAGTCTGCACGCAGGTAGCCGTGTTGTTGCAGG
>CALEYM010000496.1 GCA_937926185.1 uncultured Bacteroidota bacterium
AACCCTCTAAACCCTCTAAACCCTCATAAACCCTCATAAACCCTCATAAACCCTCTAAACCCTCATAAACCCCTTCTCTCACCGCCCCAAATGTATCAGCAGCACGCTCACATCCGCCGGGCTCACGCCCGATATACGGCTGGCCTGTCCAATAGTGCGCGGTTTGTGGCGCGAGAGTTTGTCGCGGGCTTCGGCGCTGAGGGCCTGCAGGGCGCGGTAGTCGAAATTTTCGTGCAGACGCACGTCTTCCAGACGGTTCATGCGCTGCACCATTTCCTCTTCCTTGCGGATGTAGCCTTCGTATTTGATGTTGATCTCGGCCAGTTCCACGAATTCCGGATCGAAGGGCGCCAGGAAGCGTTGCAGTTCGGGCACAGCAGCGGCCAGCGAGCCGATGTTGACCTGCGGGCGCAGGAGGATGTTGTACAGTTTTACCTTTTGCAGCACCGGGGCGGAATCGACGGAAGCCAGGTAGCCGTTCACCTCGTCGGGGCCGATGGAAGCGTTGCGGAAGAAGTTTTCGATTTCGGCGGCTGCCTGTTGTTTGGCGCGTACGCGCTCCATTCGTACATCGGCGCCGCGGAGTTCCAGGCGATGGGCGATGGGCGTCAGGCGCAGGTCGGCATTGTCCTGTCGGAGCAGGATGCGGTATTCGGCGCGGCTGGTGAACATGCGGTAGGGTTCCTGGGTGCCTTTGTTCACCAGGTCGTCGATGAGTACGCCGATGTAGGCCTCGGAGCGTTTGAGCACCAGGGGCTCTTGTTCTTTGACGGCCAGCGCCGCGTTGAGGCCGGCCATCATACCCTGGCAGGCGGCTTCTTCGTAGCCGGTGGTGCCGTTGATCTGACCGGCGAAAAAGAGGTTTTTCACGAGGTTGGTTTCCAGCGTCAGTTGCAGTTGCGTAGGCGGAAAATAGTCGTATTCAATGGCGTAGCCGGGGCGGAACATTTTGGCGTTTTCCAGACCCGGTATTTCCCGCAGGGCCTTGTACTGCACGTCTTCGGGCAGCGAGGAGGAAAAGCCGTTGATATAAATTTCGCAGGTGTCGCGCCCCTCCGGTTCGATGAAGAGCTGGTGCGCGGTTTTATCGCTGAAGCGGTCTATTTTGTCTTCGATACTCGGGCAATAGCGCGGGCCCACGCCCTGAATACGCCCGGTGAACATGGGCGATTTTTCGAAACCCGTGCGCAGAATGTCATGCACCTTTTGATTGGTATAGGTGATGTGACAGGGCATTTGGTCGGTCAGGGGCGGGGTGTCGGTGTAGGAAAACTTGCCGGCCGGTTCGTCGCCGGGTTGTACTTCGGTGCGGGAAAAGTCGATGCTGCGTCCGTCGATACGGGGCGGGGTGCCGGTTTTCATGCGGCCAGCCTCGAAGCCCAGTTCCACGAGTTGTTCGGTGATGCCGCGGGCGGCGCTTTCGCCGGCGCGGCCGCCGCCGAATTGTTTTTCCCCGATATGAATGATGCCGTTCAGGAAGGTGCCGTTGGTGAGTACCACCGAACGGCCTGGTATTTCGAGCCCCATGCCTGTGCGTACGCCCTGCACCCGGCCGTCTTTCACCACCAGGCCATTGACCATTTCCTGCCAGAAATCGATGTTCGGGTGGGCTTCCAGCATTTGCCGCCATTTGCGGGCAAACTGCATGCGGTCGCTCTGCGCGCGGGGGCTCCACATGGCCGGGCCTTTCGATTTATTCAGCATCCGGAACTGTACCATCGTATGATCGGTAACGATGCCGGAATAGCCGCACAGGGCGTCCACCTCGCGTACGATCTGCCCTTTGGCCACGCCGCCCATGGCCGGATTGCAGCTCATCTGGGCGATAGTTTGCATGTTCATGGTAGCCAGCAGTACCTTGCAACCGAGGTTGGCTGCCGCTGCCGCCGCCTCGCAACCGGCATGGCCGGCGCCGACTACTATGACATCATAAGTTGGAAACATGCTTAGTTCGCGTTATCGCTCAAAAACTTCAGCCGCATCAGCTGAATCTCTTCCCAGGTGATTTCTTCTTCTTTGAGTTCCTTGTACGCCACGTCGAGGTCGTCGGTTTCGGCCTCGGCAAAGTACTCGAGAATTGTTTCGCGCACGTATTCGTCCATGTTTTTGGTCAGGTAGTAGTCGAGTCGCAGTTTGGTGCCCGACTGAACAATACCATACAATTCGTCCATCAGTTCGCCCCAGCTCATATCGTTCGATTTGGCGATATCTTCCAGCGGTATTTTCCGGTCGATGGCCTGGATGATGCTGACCTTCGTTTTGGACTTGTTGGCCACGGTTTTAATGGTAATGTCCATTGGCCGTTCGATATCGTTTTCCTCGGTATATTTTTTGATCAGGTCGAGGAAAGGTTGGGCATAACGTTGCGCTTTACCCATTGAAACGCCCTGGATTTTGGCCATATCTTCCATGGAAATGGGATATTGGGTGGCCATGTCTTCGAGCGAGGGGTCCTGGAAGATGACGTAGGGCGGAAGGTTGTGCTTTTTAGCGACGCTTTTGCGCACGTCTTTGAGCATGTTCATCAGCGTTTCGTCCAGTACCGCGGTGCCGCCTTTCTCGTCGTCGAAATCGTAGTCGCTGTCGTCGTAGTTATGATTGACGGTGATTTGAATGGGGAAGGGGTTTTGAATATATTTCCGTCCGTCGTCCGACACTTTGAGCAGGCCGAACTCCTCGATTTCCTTGTAAACAAGGTTGTTGATCATGGCGTGGCGGATGACGGAATTCCAGAAGTTCTCGTCTTTGCCTTCGCCGATGCCGAAGTTTTCCAGTTGGGTAAACCGGAAATCCTTCATTTCCTTGGTTTCGCGGCCCATGATGAAATCCACGATGGTTTTCATCAGGTAGTTTTGGTTGAGTTCGAGAACGCTTTCCACCACCTGCACCATTTCTTCCTGCACATCGACTCTTTCCTTCGGGTTTTTGCAGTTGTCGCACATTTTCCCGCAGCTTTCTTCCTCGAATTCTTCGCCGAAATAGTGCAGCAGGAAGCGCCGCCGGCAGGAGGCTGTTTCGGCATACGCCACTACTTCCTGCATGAGTTGGGCGCCCATTTCGCGTTCGGCCACGGGTTTGTCGCGCAGGAATTTTTCGAGACGGAGGATGTCGTTGTAATTGTAAAAAGCGATGCACTTGCCCGTGAGGCCATCCCGGCCGGCGCGGCCGGTTTCCTGGTAGTAGTTCTCAATGCTTTTCGGCATGTCGTAGTGGATCACGAAACGGACGTCGGGTTTGTCGATGCCCATGCCGAAAGCAATGGTGGCGCAGATCACGTCGATCTCTTCCATCAGGAAGTCGTCCTGCGTTTTGGAGCGGGTTTTGGGGTCGAGGCCAGCGTGATAGGGAGCGGATTTAATATCGTTGACGACCAGCAGTTGGGCCAGGTCTTCCGCTGTTTTGCGGTTCTGCACGTAAATAATACCCGACTCGTTGCGAAACTCTTCCTTGATCACCTGGATGATCTGTCTGATGGTCTGGTCCTTTTTGACCTTGGGCCGTATCTCGTAGAACAGGTTTTCGCGGTTGAAGGAGGAAATGAAAGTCCGTTCGCTGCCCATGTCGAGGTTTTTCAGGATGTCCTGCTGAACCTTGGGTGTGGCCGTGGCGGTAAGCGCCATAATGGGCACGTCGCGGGCGATAGCGTCGAGCATTACGCGGATACGACGGTATTCCGGTCGGAAATCGTGGCCCCATTCGGAAATACAGTGGGCTTCATCGACGGCGACAAAAGAGATGTCGCTGTTTTGAAAAAACTCGATGTTTTCTTCTTTGGTCAGCGTTTCAGGCGCCACGTACAGCAGTTTGGTTTTGCCGTCGGAGATGTCCTGTTTCACTTTTTTCATCTGCGCCTTCGTCAGCGAAGAATTGAGGAAGTGCGCTACTTCATCGGTATCGGAATAACCCCGGATGCTGTCTACCTGGTTTTTCATCAGGGCGATCAGCGGGCTGATAACAATGGCAGTGCCGGGCAACATAAGGGCCGGTAACTGGTAGCAGAGGCTTTTGCCGCCGCCGGTAGGCATAATGACAAAGGTGTCCCTGCCTTCGAGCAGGCTGTTGATGATGGCGCGTTGGTCGCCTTTAAATTTGTCGAATCCGAAGTATCGGTATAAGTTTTCCTGTAGGGAGTCGCGTTCAGCAGAAATCGCAGTCATTGTTCGATTACTATTTTAAAAATTGCGTACGGGCTGTTTTGATTTTATGCCGTTGAAAATACGCATTTCTTTCATAACGGCACAGAAATTTTCCGGAATTATAGCGGAATGTTCAGAAAAGGCAATTCAGGGGCGGCGTGCAAACATTTGGTGAGTAAGCGGGGCGGACTTGGCGCGGTTTTTTGCAGGGCAAATCGTATTGGTCCGCGGTTTTTTTAGCACAAAAGCCCCGCCTGTCAGCAGGGCCTTTTTTAAAAAGCCGCCAAAGATAGTAAAAGAAAAAGGAAATTATGTACAAATTTTTTTTGGAAAAAATGTTAAGGATTTTTGAACATTCCGGCAATAATTTGGAGAATAAACAGAAATGTTGACAATAACAAAATTTTAATTGGCGTGAAAAGTCGGTTATTGACAACTGAATGGGGAAAAGACGTCTAAAACGCAAAAGATTTGGAATGCGAGACCTTACTTTTACCCCTTCGAAAATGAATCTTTGTCCTGCCTATGAAAAAAATGTTCTGCTCCCGCCTGTTTTTCTTCTGCTTCGTCATTGGGGCCGTTCATACGCTGCCTGCTCAAAAGCCGATCACGCTGGAAGACATCTGGACGAACGGCGCCTTCAACACGAAAGGCGTGCCGGGTTTCCGCTTTCAAAACGACGGCGTACATTTTACCCGGCTCGACGACGGCCTCATCGGGCAATACGACCTGCGCAACGGCGAACGGTCGGGCGTGATCTTCGATGCCAAATCGCTGGCCGAAAACGCTGCGCCGGGTTGGGAGGGTAAATTCAACAACTATACCTTCAGCGCCGACGAATCCAAACTCCTGCTGGCGGCAGGCACAGAGCAGATTTACCGCTGGAGTTCGAAGTCAGATTATTTCGTGTACGACCTGAAGACCAAAACGCTTACCCGCCTGCACGAAGGGCCAAAACAACGGTATGCCACATTCTCGCCGGATGGCCGGAAAGTAGCTTTCGTGGTGGAAAACGACCTTTACTATAAAGATTTATCCTCCGGAAAAACGACCCGCGTGACCAATGACGGCAAGGAAAATGCCATCATCAACGGCGCTTCCGACTGGGTGTACGAGGAAGAATTCGAACTGGTGCGGGCTTTTCAATGGAGCCCCGACGGGCAAAAGCTGGCTTTTCTGCGCTTCGACGAAAGCGCCGTGCCGGAATTTACCATGGAGATGTACAAAGGCGGCGATTATCCCGAACTGGTCACGTTCAAATACCCCAAGGTAGGGGAGAAAAATGCGACCGTCTCGGCGCATATTTATGACCTTGCAAACGCCAAAACGCTCACTGTTCAAACCGAAGCCGCAGGTAGTCCGGAAGAATTTTACCTGCCCCGCATCGCCTGGACGCCCGGCGGCCAGCTGTGCATCACCCGCATGAACCGCCACCAGAACCAGCTCCGGCTGTTGCTGGCCCATCCCGCCACGGGCTTATGCAACACCCTGCTGGAAGAAAACAGCAAATATTACCTCGACCTGCAGGAACCGTCGTTTCTGTCCGACGGCTCGGGTTTTCTCTGGCAAAGCGAAAAAAGCGGCTTCAATCACCTGTACCGCTACGATATGCAGGGCCGGCAACAGGCCGCTCTGACAAAAGGCGACTGGGATGTAACCGGCTTTTACGGGGTGGATGAAAAAAACGGCCTGGCATTTTATCAGGCTGCCGCCAAAAATCCCATGCAACGCGAAATTTATTCCGTCAAACTCAACGGCAAAAGCCGCTCGAAACTGAGCGGGCCGGAGGGATTTCACAGTGCGCAATTCAGCAGCACGTTCGATTATTTTATCCATACCTATTCGACGGCTAATACGCCTCCGCAATACGCGGTGTGCAACCGGGCGGGAAAAACGATCCGGCAATTGGAGCAAAACGCCGCTGCAAAAGATCAACAGACCGAATGTGGCACGCTGCCGGTGGAATTTTTTAAAGTACCGGTCAAAAATGCTTCCTCACCCTCCGGAGCGCCCTGGAACGGCGAGCTGAACGGCTGGATGATCAAACCCGCGGCGCCTCAGTTTGCCGGGCAGAAACTGCCCGTGCTCATGTTCGTGTACGGCGGCCCCGGCAGCCAGCAGGTGACCGATGCCTGGAAAGGCGCCAATTACTGGTGGTTCCAGATGCTGGCGCAAAAAGGCTACGTGGTGGCTTGCGTTGATAACCGGGGCACCGGCGCCCGGGGCGAAGAATTCAAAAAAATGACCTACCTGAATCTCGGCAAATACGAAACCGAAGACCAGATCGCCGCGGCCAAATTTCTTGGAACCCTGCCTTTTGTAGACCCTGCGAGGATCGGCATATTCGGCTGGAGCTATGGCGGCTACATGTCGAGCCTGTGTCTGCTCAAAGGCGGCGAGGTGTTCAAATCGGGCATTGCCGTGGCGCCCGTGACCAACTGGAAATGGTACGACACGATCTATACCGAACGCTACATGCGCACCGAGCAGGAAAATCCCAAGGGTTATGCCGAAAACTCGCCCGTCAATTTTGCCGACCAGCTAAAAGGCAATTACCTGCTCGTTCATGGCCTGGCCGACGACAACGTGCATTTCCAGAATGCCGCCGAAATGGCCAACCGGCTGATCGCCGCCGATAAACAGTTCGACAACATGTTTTACCCCAACCGCAACCACGGCATCGGCGGCGGCAACGCCAAAATACATCTGTACACCCTGATGACACGGTTTTTGGACGAAAAACTGAAGGGTACGGGGGAAGTAAAGGAGCCGCGGCCGTAGGGGCCGTAGGAGGTGGGCAGTAATACAACATAGAGGGATAACTAACTCATGTTTCATCACTGCCTACCGCCAATGACAACAACTATTTCCCCCTTCACCTCTTTTGCCCCAAAATGCGCCCGTAATTCCGCCAGGGTGGCGGTTTTCACTTCCTCGTGCAATTTACTCAGCTCGCGGGCCACGCAGGCGGGCCGTTCGGGGCCGCATACGGCGATCAGTTCGTCCAGGCATTTGACCAAACGGTACGGCGATTCGTACAGAACGAAGGTATAGGGCAGTTCGGCGAGAAATTTGAGCCGGGTCTGACGGCCCTTTTTATGAGGTAAAAAACCATCGAAATGAAAAGTATCGCAGGGCAATCCGCTGGCCACTAAGGCCGGAACAAAAGCGGTCGGGCCGGGCAGGCATTCCACCCGGACGCCCTGCCGCACACAGGCGCGCACCAGCAAAAAACCGGGATCGCTGATGCCCGGCGTACCGGCGTCGGACACCAGCGCCATCGTGGCGCCGGCAGCCAGTTCTGCTGCAATCTTTTCCACTACCGCGTGCTCGTTGTGGGCGTGAAACGCCCGGAGCGGTGTTTTGATACCGTAATGATCCATTAACTTCCGGCTCGTCCGCGTATCTTCCGCCAACACGACCGACACCTCCTTCAATACCCGCAATGCGCGAAGCGTAATATCTTCCAGGTTGCCGATAGGCGTGGGTACAACGTAAAGCATGAGTCAGGAATAATTGACGGTTTTAAATTTGTAAATGAATTGTTTTTCCCGGGTGTAAACTTTTTTTAAAAAAAGTTTACACCCGGGAAAAACAATTCATTCCCCCCTGAGCTCGTAATGGTACGATTCCATAATGGCATTGGCCAATAATTTCTGGCAAGCGGTTTCCACTTTTTGCCTGGCTTCGGTCTCGGTGGCTGCTTCCAGCGTCATAGATACGTGGCGACCGATACGCACGTCGGTCACGTCGCTGAGGTCGAGGTGTTTGAGGTTATTCACCACGGCTTTGCCCTGGGGGTCGAGCAGCTCTTTGTGGGGCATGATGTCGATTTCTGCAACAAATTTCATAACAATGGATATGAGAAGGCCGCGTACTATGATCTGGCGGCCCTGATGATTTTATTTTTAAAAAGGATAGAAATAAGAATATAAAAGACGATCAGCATGGAAAGACCAATCCCTTTCAGCGTAAATAATGCGGTCAGGCCCAGTACCAGAAAGGTGTAGGGCAGTTTGTTGCCCTCCCAACGAAAGGAGCGGAATTTCAGGGGAAACATGGGTATCTCGCTCACCAGTAAATAGGAAAACAAACCGGTGATCGGATAAAGTATCCAGGGAGCATTCCGGATCAGATCGCCTGCGCCCAGCTGGTTGTTTTGCACCGCCAGCGTGAGGCCAAGTACAAACAGGGTGCAGCCCGGAGTGCTGAGGCCGATAAAATAACTTTTCTGACGGACATCCAGGTTAAACTTTGCCAGGCGATAGGCGGAAAACATCGATAATATAAAAGCCGGTAAACCGGCAGGGCAAAGCGGATAATACCGGGGAAACTCCCCTGGCGCATCCGGTGCAAGCGGAGCGGACAAAGGCGGGTAAAAGGTAAAACCCACCGACCATGAGCCGCAGTATATCCCGGAAAGCATGTTATACAGCATCATACCCGGAACCACGCCGAAACTTACCACGTCGGCCAGAGAATCCAGTTCCTTACCCATTGGCGACGATACCCGCAAGGCCCGCGCTACCATGCCATCGGAATAATCGCACAGAAACGAACCTAAAACACACCATGCGGCGGATACAGGCTGTCCGTACAGCAACAACACCGCGGCGCAGCACCCGAAAAACAGGTTTAATAGCGTAAAAAAATTGGGAATCTGTTGGCGCATGAAAAAACGGCGGAGGTTTAGAGCAACCTCCGCCGGCAAAAGTAGAACTTTACAAGCAACCGCTTACAGACTCATCGGCACTTCCATCAATAAAAGTTCGGCCTTTTCATCGGCCCGGATGGCGAGCTTGTCCGTATCCCAGAGGCCGAGACCGTCGCGCCGGCTCAACGACTGGCCGTTGATACTTACGGCGCCTTCAATCACAAAAGCATACACGCCGTTTCTTTGCGGGCGCTTCAGTGCGTATTCCGTTTGAAAACCTTTGTCAAAATGACCCAGGTGAAACCAGGCGTCCTGATGAATCCACACGCCGGCGTCGTCGGGATTAGGCGACAGCACCTGGAGCAAGTTGTTGTGCGCTTTGGCCCGGTCGTAGCTCAGCTGATCGTAGCGGGGCTCCACGTTTTTTTTGTTCGGGAAAACCCATATTTGCAAAAAACGCACCTCCTTGTCGGGGTTCCGGTTGAACTCCGAGTGGAAAATGCCCGTACCGGCGCTCATCACCTGGATGTCACCCTGGCGGATGACCTGTTTATTGTTCATCGAGTCCTGGTGTTCCAGGTCGCCCAGCAAGGGAATGGAAATGATCTCCATATTGTCGTGCGGGTGCCGGCCAAAGCCGCGGCCGGGCGCCACCCAGTCGTCGTTCAGCACGCGCAGCACGCCGAAGTGCATCCGCTCAGGATTGTAGTAATTGGCAAATGAAAAGGTGTGATGGCTGTCGAGCCAGCCGTGGTTGGCGTGGCCGCGGGTATCAGCCCGGTGCAAAACAGTGTTTGCCATGATGTTAGACTCCGTATTTGGAAGGTGATTGAATCCGAGAATATCGAGCGGCCTGAGTTCGTCGATGTCGTTTTTGACCAAAGCGGCGACAGAACCGGAGGCCGCAAAAATGCCGGTACCCAACAGGCCGGTGCGTATAAAATCTTTGCGATGCATGACAGGCAGTATTAATTAAGTGTTTTAAATTTAGATGTTGCAAAGTTAAATACATTTAAAGAACAAATGCAAGAGTTAATGGTTTAATTTTTCAATAAAGTCCGCCAAACAGCCGAATTTTACGGCGTGATATGAAAGTCCTGGAGGAATACACAGCATTGTCCGCGGCCCGGCGCTGGCAAAATGGATATAAACATATCCTCTTTTTCTGCCCACTACCCACTGCCCAATGCTTACTGCTCACTGCCTGCTGCCTGCTGCTCACTGCTTGCGGCGGCCCCAATACTCCGCTCGATGCGGGTACGCGCCAGGCCATCGATTCCATCGCGGCGGCAGAGGTCCGGCAAGCCAGAATGGAGATCGACAGTCTCTGCAAATTGGACCGCACAACCTTGCTGCCGCGTTTGGTGGATTCCATCAAACAAAAACGCGTACGGGAAATTCAGGAGCAGTTGAAAACAGTGCCGAAATAAATCATCCGGAACATGCCTCCGGATACCAATGCTCAATAAACCGGTCTGCGAATAACTAATTTTTCCAGATGGAACTCCTGCATCTTTCAAGGCCCGATCACAATCTGCACGGACACATCGCCCTCGACGGCTCTAAAAGCCTGAGCAACCGGGCGCTCATCATACTGGCGCTGGCCGGAGCGGAACCGGCCGGCTGGTTGCGAAATTTGTCCACGTCGAAAGACACCGTCACGCTTCAACGCCTGTTGGCTCAATCCGATGGCGAAACGTACGATGCCGGTGATGCCGGCACGACATTCCGTTTTATGACCGCCTACCTTGCCACAAGGCCGGGCGAACAGGTGCTCACCGGTTCGCCCCGAATGTGCCAGCGCCCCGTGGGCGCGCTGGTATATGCGCTGCGCGAGTTGGGCGCCGACATAAATTTTCTGGAAAAAGAAGGTTATCCACCCTTACTCATCGGAGAACCTGATCGTTTGGGAAAAGCAACACGTGCCATCCGGGTCGATGCCGATGTGAGCAGCCAGTTTCTGTCGGCACTACTGATGATCGGCCCCTGCCTTCCCCGGGGCCTGGAACTGATCCCTAAGGGCCGCTTGGTTTCGCGGCCTTACCTGGACATGACGATGCGCATGATGCGTCACTTCGGCGCCCGGGTGGATTGGTTTGGTGAAAATATCGTGGTTGATCCTGGCGCCTATACGCCCCGACCGCTTACCATAGAGGCCGATTGGTCGGCTGCTTCCTATTGGTACGCCCTGAGCGCTTTTGCCGAAACGGCCGAATTGACCCTCGAAGGTTTATTCGAAGACAGCTGGCAGGGGGATGCCATTGTCAGTAATATGATGGCACATTTTGGGGTGACGACAACGTTTCAAACCCCGGTCAAAGATGCCGATACCCAGGTTCGCGGTAGCCATGAAAGGGGAATTAAGGTACTTAAGCGCCCCTGTGCCATGCCCCCTTCCTTTGAATGGGATTTTCTCGACTGCCCCGACATTGCCCAAACCCTGGCCGTGGTTTGTGCCGGTCTGGGCGTTCGGGGCGTTTTTAAAGGGCTGGAAACCCTCGCCATCAAAGAAACGGATCGCACGGCCGCACTGCAGCGCGAATTAACCAAAATGGGCGTTGATTTCTGGGCGGCGGACGAGTCGACATTCATCGTCAGCGGAAAAGCCTCCTGGAAAAACACGCCCCGTTTTGCCACTTACGGCGACCATCGCATGGCCATGGCTTTTGCGCCGCTGGCGATGTTTGGTCCGGTTGAGATCGAACACCCGGCCGTGGTGGCAAAATCGTACCCCAAATTTTGGGAACACCTCGAAACGGCGGGGTTTAGGCTCAAAAAACGAAATTAGTTATGATGAACAACCCTGCATGGGAAAATCGCGCGCACGGCAAACTGCTTCTCACCGGAGAATACGCCGTGCTGGACGGCGCGCTGGCGCTCGCCTTGCCGGTGCGTTATGGGCAGCGGCTGCGGGCAGAGCCGGGAGAAATACCGGGTGCGTTGCATTGGAAAAGCCTGGATCAAGACGGAAATGCCTGGTTCGAAGCGACTTTTTCACTGCCCGGTTTGGCTTTATTGGACACTACGGGTGAAACTACTGCCACAATATTGCAGGCAATTTTGCGCGCCTGCCGGCATCAGGCTCCCGCATTTCTGAACTTTGATACGGGGCTTCGGGTAATTACCCAAACCGATTTTCCGCGCGAATGGGGCCTGGGTACCAGCAGCACGCTCATTGCCCTGCTGGCGCGATGGGCCGGGGTTGACCCTTACCGCGTTTTGTTCGACACTTTTGGGGGTTCCGGTTACGACATTGCCTGTGCCTTCGCCGAAGGGCCATTGTTATATCGCCTGACAAACCTGCATCCTGAGATACAGCACGCCGGTTTTCACCCCGTATTTTCCGATCACCTGTTTTTCGTTTTTTTGGGTAAAAAACAAAACAGCCGGGAGGGTATCCGGCATTACCGGCAGTATGTAACGGAAAACAAGAATTTGGTGGATGACATTTCAGCCATTACCCGCCAATGCCTGCAATGTGCCGATCTTGGTATGTTTGCCGGCTTGTTGCTCGAACATGAACGCCTGGTCGGCCGGGCACTCGGCCTGCCCCGGGCACAAGACCTGTATTTTGCGGATTTCCCCGGGGTCGTCAAAAGCCTGGGCGCCTGGGGCGGCGATTTTGTACTGGCAGCCGGCAGCGGTTCGGCAGATGAGACGTGTGCTTATTTCAGGAGAAAGGGCTATGACACCTGTATTCCCTACGGGAAAATGGTGTTGTGATGTTTGTCACACCCCCATTTTCTCCCGTACAATTGACAAAATTTCCCCTTCCAGCCGGCCGGCTTCCGTCATAGCGGCATCCGCTTCGGCTACCACTTTGGCGGCATAAGTTTTATCTTCCAGATCAACGGCATTCACTTTCACGTTGAGCGCGGCGCCCAGCACGGCCGAGCGTGCGCAGAGCGCGCCCACGCCGGCGTCGGTGATGGAATTGGGATTGCCGGTGTCCACCATTTGGCGGATCAGCGGAAAACTTTCCAGCCCCAGCCGCAACACGCGCAGGGGTACCTCGATGGCGCCGAGCGTGGCTTTTTGAATGGCGACTTTCCGGGCGGTTTTTTCATCGGGCGTACCTTTGGGTAGCCCGAATGCCGCCATGATGGCGTTGAACGCGTCGGTGTCCTCATCTACTGCCCGCAGCAGGGCGTCCTTCAGGTATTGGCCCCGTTCGGCGGCTTCCGAAAACGCTTCCCAGCGTTCGTCCCAGCCGCGTTTGTGGGAACTGAGGTTGGCAACCATGGTGGCCAGTGAAACACCCAGGGCGCCCACGTAGGCGCTGATGGAACCCCCGCCCGGCGCCACGCTTTCGCTGGCGGCTTCGTTGGCAAAGGCGCGCAGGTCTTTTTTGATCAGTTTTTTGGCCGCGGCCGGGTCGTCCTGGGCGATATTGTATTCGATGATCTTGCGTTGCGGATCGAAGGGCGCCAACTCGTCGAGACCCATCGATTTGACGGCGATTTTGATCAACTCTTCCTCGCTCACGCCCGCACTGCGCTGTTGTTTCTTCAAAAAATAGCGTCCGGCTTCGAGCATGACGTTCAGGGGAACCAGCCCCACCAACTCGCTGCCCGTGACGCGCATGCCCCGCCGGTCGGCGCTTTTGCAACATTCCTCGAATGCAATGTGCAGCGGTGTGGCGCGGATGTCGGTGATGTTCATGGAAATTTGGGCGATGCCGTATTCCTCGATGTACCAGCCGATACCTTTCACTCCTTTCAGCGTACCGGGTTGCCGCAGCGGTTCTCCGTTGGCATCCTTGAGCGGCTTGCCGGTGGCGGGGTCGTTGAGCACGCGGCCCAATTCGCGCACGTCGAAAGCCACCGAATTGGCCCGGCGGGTGGAGGTAGTATTCAGGTTGACATTGTATGCGATCAGGAAATCGCGGGCGCCGATGACCGTTGCGCCGCTTCGGGCGTTGAAGCGGGCGGGGCCGAAATCGGGTTTCCATTCCGGATTCGCCAGTTTTTCCGGCAAGCCTTCGTATTCGCCGCCGCGGACTACGGCCAGGTTTTTGCGCTCTGGGCGGCTGGCAGCGGCTTCGTATAAATAAATGGGCAATTCCAGTTCACGGCCCACGCGTTCGCCGAGCCGCCGTGCCCATTCCGCCGTTTCATCCATGGAAATATTGGCGATCGGGATAAGCGGGCACACATCGGTGGCGCCCATGCGCGGGTGCTCGCCCGTGTGTTTGCTCATATCGATCAGTTCGCAGGCTTTTTGAATGGCCCGGAATGCGGCCTCCGTTACCGGTTCGGGCTCGCCGACGAAAGTGACGACCGTTCGGTTGGTGGCTTTGCCGGGGTCAACATCCAGCAACTTTACGCCTTCGACGGTTTCAACGACATCGGTAATTTGTTTGATAATGGCAGGGTCGCGTCCCTCGGAAAAGTTCGGGACGCACTCGATCAGTTGTTTCATATTTTAATCCGTAATCCGTAATCCGTAATTGAATTATTGTCGTTGATATTTTTCCTCAAAACGCCGGGCCAGGGCCTTGTGTTTGTTGTCCAGATTGATTTCCCGGCCCTGAATGAATGCCGCCGTGATCTGACAGGTACGCATGTCGAGCGCGTCGCCTTCGCTGATGAAGAGGGTGGCGTCTTTTCCGGTTTCCAGTGAGCCGGCGCTAATGCCTATGCCCATAATGGCAGCCGGACTGAGTGTGACAGCCTGAACGGCAGCCTCGTATGGCAAGCCGAAAGCCACTGCCTGGCCGGCCTGGAAAGGCAGGTTGCGCTGCCGCCAGCCGCCGTTTCCGGAAAGGGCGAACGGAATACCGGCCTGATGCAGGGCCAGTGCGGTTTTATAGGGTTGGTCGTAATCTTCGTCTTCCCGTGCAGGCAGCCGCTGCGGCTCGGCCAGGATGACCGGAACGGTGTGCGTTTTCAAAAAATCGGTGATCATCCAGGCGTCGGAAGCGCCCACGAGCACCGGGCGGGCGCCGTATTGCTCGGCAAACAGCACGGCCTCCTGCATGGTTTTGGCGTCGCCGCTGTGGATGTACAGGTTTTGCGAACCGTTGAAAAGACCACGCATGGCTTCGAAGCGGGGGTTTTTTACTTCCGGCGCCGGTTTTTGGGCATAAGCCCTGGCTTCGCCGAAATAGCGGTGCAGTTCTTCTACCTGTTTGTCGTATTCGTTGGCAGCCGGTTGTTCTGGCACGGCGGGCGGCGGGCCGAAACGGCGGCGCGGCTGCCGGGAAGGCCAGTTGAGGTGTATTCCCTCGTCGGCGCGCACCGCGGCGTCTTCCCAGTTCCAGGCGTCGAGTTGCACGACCGCCGAGGTTCCCGACACCAGGCCGCCCGCCGGTACGACCTGTGCCAGCAGCACGCCGTTGGAGCGTACGGTCGGTATGACTTCAGAGTCGGTGTTGTAGGCCACTATAGCGCGGGCGTTAGGGTTCAGGCGGCCCGTTTCGGTGTGATCCTGCGTGGCGCGCACGGCTTCAATCTCCACCAGGCCCAAGCGGGAATCCGCGGCGATAAAACCCGGATACACGTGTTTGCCCGCCGCATCGAATATTTTCGAGAAGCGTGTCCGGTCGATCCGGACGGCGGTAGCATCGGCCACGAGGGTCAGTTTGCCGTTATCAAACGCGATGGCGCTGTTGGGGATCACCTGCCCGTTGCCCAGGTGCGCCGTGGCGCCAAAAATGAGGATGGCCCCCGTTTGGGGCGGGGCAGGAGTCGGGGATTGCGCAGAAACGGCAATTTGAAGGCCTGAAATTAAAAGAATCCAACAGCAGCGCATGGAATGGTATGTTTATAAAAATGAGGAACTGCAAATGTCACGTTTCCGGTTTTTTAGTAGCTGGTTCTTTTGCGGGTCCCGATAAAATTAGTTTTTGCCCCGACACCACTGTTTCGCAGATCACGGCATAATACCAGCGTCTGAACGTGATTTTTCACTTACCGGACGGCACAGCTTAGCATTGGTCTCCCTTCAATTTCTCCTTCCAGCAGGTCGCCGACCTTCACCGGCCCCACGCCGGCCGGGGTGCCGGTGAAGATCACGTCGCCTTTTTGCAGGGTAAAATAACGGGAAATATGTACGATCAGGGTTTCAAATGGAAAGATCAGGTCGCGGGTGTGGCCGTCCTGCACCACGACGCCGTTCTTTTTTAGCTGAAAATGAATGTCTTTCGGATTGGGCAGTTCGCCGAGCGGTATCCAGGGGCTGAGCGGCGCCGAATGGTCAAAGCCTTTGGCTATCTCCCAGGGTTGGCCTTTTTGTTTGAGTTTATCCTGCAGGTCGCGCGCGGTGAAGTCGATACCGAAGGCCACGGCGTCGTAGTACCGGGACGCGAATTCGGGCTGTACCGAGCGGCCGTTCTTGCACACCCGCAATACGATCTCGCCTTCGTGGTGCAGGTCCTGCGTAAAATCGGGGTAAAAAAACGGCTTGTTGTTCACCACCAGCGCGGTTGGCGGTTTCATAAAAATCAGCGGCTCAGCAGGCACCGGGTTGTTCAGTTCCTTGGCGTGATCGACGTAGTTGCGGCCAATGCAGAAAATTTTCATGGCGGCAAATGTAGCTATTTTTCCTGCTCGCTGTTCCTGTACCAGGTGAGTGCGCGCGAAGGACATTGCTCTACCTGCGCGATGATCGATTCGCTGTCGGCGCCTTCCATATTCACCCAGGGATGATTGCGCGGATTGAATACCTGGAGCAGGTTGCGCCAGCAAATCGTCGAGTGCTGGCAGATGTCGGGTTTCCAGACGACCGTGATGTCGCCGTTGGTGTAGTGTTTTTCCATGTGCAAAAGATGAAGTGCTGCACAAATATAAAAAAAGTTTGATTGGGTTGTTTTTTATAAATATATTGTTTTAAATTTGGCGATTTAAAACAACAAGAAGTATGAAAAGCCTGCTTCCCTTCGACGACGCCTACGCGGCCTTGCTCCGGCAAATCAAATCCGTCATCCGGTCAACGCAGATCAAAGCGGCCCTGGCCGTCAATCAGGGATTGATCGAACTGTACTGGGAAATTGGCAAAATGAGCGTCCGCGAACAGGAGGCAAAGGGTTGGGGC
>CALEYM010000497.1 GCA_937926185.1 uncultured Bacteroidota bacterium
AATGTTTTACCCGAAAATAAATTACCTTTGCCCCGAAAAAGCGCCGCAAAAGTAATAATAGACTGAGATATGGCAACACAGATATTAGCGAATCTTCGCTAAAAAACAACACAACCCGCTTATCGTTCAAATCCATGAGCAAACGCCTTCCTTTATTGCAACAATTACTGGAATCAAATCCAAACGACTCATTCGCCCTGTTTGCCATTGCCAAAGAATACGAAGGCATGGGCGAGTTGGCGCAGGCCCTCGAATTTTATCATCGTTTGCAGACAACCAATCCGGCGTATGTGGGTTTGTATTATCACCTGGGAAAATTATTGGAAAAAACGGGCCAGCCGGCAGCGGCGCTCGAAGCGTACCGCCGCGGCATGGAAGTGGCCCGGCAAGCCGGCGACCAGCACGCTTTCAGCGAACTGAACGCCGCCCGCCTGGAATTGGACGATTCGGACGATGATCTATAAGCCCTTGAAAATAAATAATTTATTTAAATGAAATTAACATTTTTTCAGTATCCGCTCGTTTGGGCATTTTTCTTGCTGTTGTTTACATCGGCCCGGCATTCGGGTTGCCGGACTAAAGAAAAAACCGGCGACGAGATCGTGCCGGCCACGACGGTCAGAAGCAGCGATTTTCTGCTGAAACAACTGCGGGATAAAAACCCGGATGTGCTGAAATCGCTGTCTGCCCGCGCTAAAATTTATGCCGAGGGCGATGGCATGGCTGTGGAGGCAAACGCGAACCTGATCTGGATACGCGACAGCGCCTTATGGCTCAATGTAAAAAAACTGGGCATCGAGGCTGTCCGGGCTTTGATTACCCGCGATTCCGTTATTGTGATCAACCGCTTGGAAAATACGTATACTGCCCAGGACCTGGGCGCCCTGCAACGGCAATACAGTTTGCCGGAAGGTTTTCCCTTGCTGCAAAATTTGGTACTGGCTTCCGCCTGGGTTGCCCCGGATATGTTGTTCAAATCCGACATCAAGGACAGCCTGCACCGCCTCAGCGGCGCCAACCAGCACTATTCCATCGACTACCGGATTGAAGAAGGTTCCTATCATCTGCGGCGCGAAACCTTTGTGCAACAACGCGATGCGCGGATTTTAAGCCTGGAATTCGACCAGTTCAAAAAATTGCCGGGCGCCGGCTTCTTTCCTTACCTTCGCCGCATCGAGGCGTTCAGTCCGGATAACGGCCCTGTTAATCTCCAAATAGAATTTACCGATGTCGAAATCAACACGCCTGTCACTTACCGTTTTGAAATACCGACGCATTACCGGCGCACCGAATAAACCCGGCGCGATGACTCGTTTGGGAGCAGCTGTTTTGTGCCTGCTGGTTTTGGCGCTGGCAATGCCGGTGGTTTGCCTGGCCCAAAACAAACGGGATTTGGAGGAAAAACGCAAAAAACTGATCCGCGACATCGAGGTTACCGATAAAATGTTGAAAAAAACCACCAAAACCAAGGCTACCACTTTTGACCGCTATATCGCCTTGCAAAACCAGATCGAACGCCGCGAAAACCTGATCCAAACCATCGGCGATGAAATTACCGAATCCGAAACTACCACAGCCCGCACCTCCGCGGTGATCGCATCGCTTACGCGCGACGTGAACGCAATGCAGGAAGATTATGGGAAAATGGTGCGCAACGCCTACCGGCGCAAAATGCTGAGCAATCCCTTGTTGTATGTCCTTTCCGCCGAAAGCATCAACCAGGCCTTCCGGCGCTGGCTTTTTTTGCGTAAATACGACCGCTACCGAAAAAATCAGGCCGAAGCGATCGCTTTCACCAAAAACATGCTCTCCAAAAAGATAGCGGCGTTGGCAGAGTCGCAGCGGGAAAAAGAAAACCTGCTCATTGCTTTGCAGGGGCAGAAAACCACGCTCAGCACCGAATTGACCGATAAGGAAAAACTGCTGAAAGACCTGGAAAAGGACGAAAGCCGACTGCGACAGGAACTGCAAAAAAAGCAGGAAGCGCACGAAGCGATGAACCAGGTCATCGAACGGGTGATACAGGAAGAGGTTCGAAAAAAAGTAGAAGAAGCACGGCGGCCCAAGCCTGAAAACTCCACTCAATCGCCTCCGACGGCAGCCAAATCGCCATCGCCCCCTGTTGCCTCAATCAATGAAACGGATGAATCAGCCGAAATTCCCGAAGACGGCGTTTCCATCGCCTTTAAACAAAACCGCGGACAACTGCCCTGGCCCGTGGAAAACGGGTTCATTGCCCGGGGCTTTGGCCGGCAAAAACACCCGACGCTCCGCAATATAGAAATTACCAACAACGGCGTGGACATCCGCACGGATCAGTCAGCCACCGTTCACGCCGTTTACGACGGAAAGGTGGCCGGCGTACAGTTTATTCCCGGGCACGATTATACCGTCATCCTGCAACACGGCAATTATTACACGGTCTACTCCAATCTCAGTGAAACCAACCTGTCTAAAGGCCAGCGGGTAAAATCCCGGCAGGCGATCGGCAGGGTAAGCAGCAACGCTATCACCGGCGCTTCCGAATTACACTTCGAGGTCTGGCATCAGAAAACCAGGCTGAACCCGGCGGGGTGGATAAATAAATAGGCATACCTAAATCGCATATTTACCGCTCCAATGACGCTCACAAAAATATTCCTGAAACCCGGCAAAGAAGAGCCGGTGCGCCGTTTTCATCCCTGGATTTTTTCCGGGGCCATTGCCCGCATCGAGGGCGCTCCTGCTGACGGCGACCTTGCCGCCGTATTCGACCGCCGGGAAAATCTGCTGGGGGTCGGACATTTTCACCGCGGCAGTATTGCTGTCCGGCTGCTGAGCTTCGGGCCGGCTGATCCCGAAAGTCCGGAATTTTGGGATCAGAAATTAAAAGAAGCATATAAAGTGCGCCAAACTGCCGGGCTTGCAGAAAATCCGGACACCAATTGTTACCGTCTGGTTCATGGCGAAGGCGATGGGCTCTCCGGGCTTATTATCGATATATATGGCCCGGCGGCAATCATTCAGTGCCACAGCATCGGAATGCACCGGCAACGAATGTTCATAGCCGGGGCGCTCAGGCAGTTGTATGGCGAACGCCTGAAAGCTGTTTTTGACAAAAGCAAAGAAGCGCTCCCGGCCAATTACGCCGGGCAAGTCCAAAATGAATACCTGTTTGGGACTTTAGACATGGAAGATCCTGAAGCGCCGGTATTGGAAAACAGCGTACGGTTTCGGATAGACTGGGTAGGTGGGCAAAAAACCGGTTTTTTCCTCGACCAGCGCGACAACCGGCAGTTGCTCAACCGTTTTGTGCGCGACAAAACCGTACTCAATGCATTTTGTTATACCGGCGGTTTTTCCTGTTATGCTTTGAAAGCCGGCGCAAGGCTCGTACATTCGGTGGATGTTTCGGCCAAAGCCATGGAAATGACCGCTCAAAATGTAGCCCTCAACGCGCCCTGGCTGGGGCAGCATGAAGGTTTTACCGGGGACGTATTGCAATTTTTGAATCAAACCGACCGGCAATACGAAGTCATGGTTGTAGACCCGCCGGCCTTCGCCAAAAACCTCGAAAAACGCCATAATGCGGTGCAGGGCTATAAACGTCTGAACGAAGCCGCCCTGCGAAAAGTCGCGCCCGGCGGAATTTTGTTTACTTTTTCCTGCTCGCAGGTGGTCGACCGGGAATTATTTTACCACACCATCGCCGCCGCGGCCATGGAAGTAAAACGCCCGGTTCGGGTATTGCACCACCTGACGCAAGGCGCCGATCACCCCGTAAGTTTATTTCACCCCGAAGGGTCGTATTTGAAGGGTTTGGCGTTGTACGTTGAGTAGGCAGTGGGCAAAACTTAAAATTGAACAACATATTGAATATGAAAAATCTACTCTTTCCTGCCCTGTTCCTCTTGCTCGGTTTGGCGGCATGCCAAAACGACCCGTCCATCCCCATGTGCCACGATCCCAACGCCGCGTTCGCCGCATTGGGATCGGATGATGAATTCCGCGGCGCGCATCCGGCGCCTTTGCCGGTTTCGGCAAAACACGGCGGTAAAAACATTGAATTCCCCGTGGAAGGCGGTCCGAACGGCAAAGGTTTTCTGATCACGTCGCATGGCAATACCAACAAATATTTATTGTTGTTCCACGAATGGTGGGGCCTTAACAATTACGTGAGAAACGAAGCCTCCATGTGGAGCCACAGTTTGGGCGTCAACGTTCTGGCCGTGGATTTGTACGACGGAAAAACAACCGCCGCGGCCGACGAGGCGGCAAAACTCATGCAAGCCTGCGACCCGGCCCGCGCCGCCGCTATTATTCAGGGCGCCGCAAAATATGCAGGCGACAATGCCGACTTTCGCACCATGGGTTGGTGCTTCGGCGGCGGTTGGTCGCTACAAGCTGCCCTGCAACTGGGCGACAAAGCCAAAGCCTGCGTCATGTTTTACGGCATGCCGGAAAAGGACGCGGGAAAACTGAAAACCCTGTCCACCGACGTGTTCGTCGTGCACGCCAAACAGGACAAGTGGATCAACGACGAAGTAGTGAACGAATTTAAACAAAACATGGAAAAGGCCGGCAAAAAAGTAACGGTCAGTGAATACGACGCCGATCACGCTTTTGCCAATCCAAGCAATCCAAAATATAACGATCAGGCGGCAAAGGAGGCCCGGATGGCAGTGAAAGCGTATTTGAGTGGGAAATAAATTACAAGATATTAGGAATAGCGTCGGGGTTAGCAATAAGGGGTTGTGCAAAAAGTCAGTACTCCGGATAACTGCCGAAAGTTGGAAAAATAT
>CALEYM010000498.1 GCA_937926185.1 uncultured Bacteroidota bacterium
TCAAATATTTACGACAGTTTCCACATCGGTGTGAACAATGTTCCGGCAAAGTATATTGGTCGTTTCACCGGCGGCCGCGATGTGAATTACCGTTGGGTATTCCGGCAGTTCCAAACATACCGCGGCGGTTTTCCCCATTGTTGCATAGCGCCTTGCCTACCGTGTTGATATCCGTTGATTTATTCAACGGTTCTCCACAAAAAACGTCGGCAAGCAGTTTTTGATTCGCGTTGAAAATCAGCCTTTTGAATAATGAAAAAAACAAAGGTGTTAGTAATTTTGTAAAACAATTCGTTTGTCTGCCTATGTGTGGCCGTTATTCCTTTGTGCCTACAAAAAAACAACTCGAGGAGCAGTTGCCGGATGTGGAAATCCCGGCATCCTGGCAACTCAGTTTCAATATCGCTCCTACGCAACGGGCATATCTCATTGCCAACGACCAGCCGCATGCCATCCAGCAAATGGTGTGGGGGCTGACGCCATTTTGGAGCAAAGATGGCGCAAACAGCGGAAAAATGATCAACGCCCGTGCCGAGGGTATTTTGGAAAAACCGGCGTTCCGTTCGCCGGCGCTGCGCCGGCATTGCCTGGTACCCGCCGACAGTTTTTACGAATGGCGCACCTTGCCCGGAAAAAGAAAAGTACCCTACCGAATTCGGCTGAAAAACGGCCACCTGATGATGATGGCCGGCATATGGGACGAATGGGGCAAGGGAGAAAACCGCAAACGCACTTTTTCCATTATCACCACTACGCCCAACGCTGAAGTCAGCGCCCTGCACGACCGTATGCCGGTGTTGCTGCTTGATCCGGAAGCGCAACAGCGCTGGCTGGCCACCAGCGACCCGGAAGAAATACGATCGTTGTTGCATGCCCCGCCCGACGATGTGCTGGAAATGTACCGGGTTTCCGAAAAACTCAATTCGCCCGGCCCAGACGGCCCCGAGTTACATGAGCCGGTTCCGGAAAGTGATCCTACCTTGTTTTAAGCATTAAGCAAACAGGTTAAAAACAGCCCATGCCCCGAGATAAGCCAGCAGGCTCATGTAAATGAATTGGATCAGCGCCCATTTCCAGGTGCCGGTTTCGCGGGCAACCACGGCCAGGGTGCTCATGCATTGCATCGCCAGGGCATAAAACACCAGCAGCGACAGGGCTGTGGCCAGGGTGTACACCGGGGTACCGCTGTCTTCAAAAGTGGCAGCTTTCATTTTTGCCCGCAGGGCCACATCGTCTTCGGCGCTGCCGATGCTGTAAATAGTCGACATAGTGCCCACGAAAACTTCCCGGGCGGCAAACGAGGCAATGATGGCAATCCCGATTTTCCAGTCGTAGCCCAGCGGGCGAATGACCGGTTCGATCAATTTGCCCAAAAAGCCGGCATAAGAAGCTTCTAATTTATACGCGGCAACAAGGTCATTGGCAGCCGTTTCGTCCATTTGCTGCGCAAGGGCTTCCGTTTGAGCCTGTTGTTCCGCCAGTTCCATGGCGTCGCCCGGCCCGAAGCGGGCCAATGCCCAAAGTATGATGGAAATAACCAGGATAATTTTACCGGCTCCGATCACGAAAGCCGATACTTTTTCCCAAACCGTGAGCCACAGGTTTTTCCAATGCGGTATACGATAAACGGGCAACTCGATGGCGAGGTACGACAACTCGCGGGTGCGCAGCACTTTTTTCATGGCGAAACCCGAGGCAAATGCAGTCAGCACACCCAGTACGTACATGCTCCCGAAAGTCAGGCTTTGCAGGGAAAACACGCCTGCGACACGATGGGCCGGCACGGCCAGACCGATCAATACAGCGTAAACGGGCAATCGCGCGCTGCAGCTGATAAACGGGGTTACCATGGTAGTGATCAGGCGTTCTTTCCAGTTTCCGATCGTCCGGCTGCTCATAATTGCCGGCACAGCGCAGGCGCCACCACTGATGAGCGATACGACGCTCCGGCCATTCATGCCAAAGCGCCGCATGGTTTTATCGAACATAAATACCACCCGCGCCATGTAGCCCACCTCTTCCAGGAGCGTGATCAGGAAAAATAAAATGGCGATTTGCGGGATAAAAACGAGGATGCCGCTCAGGCCGGCCAAAATACCGTCAGTCAGCAAATCCGTGGTCCAATGTTCCGGCAGATACGCCTTTAGCCAGACGTTGAGGTTGGAAAATCCGCTTTCGATCAGGTTCATGGGCGTTTCGCTCCAGTCGTAAATAGCCTGAAAAACCAGCAACATAATGGCAAAAAACACCAGGGGGCCAAACCAGCGATGGGTAAGCACCTCGTCGATCCGGTCGGTGGGCGTACTGGGAAACTGCGGCGGCCGGTGTACGGCTTCCTGCACGATCGGGATGAACCGGTCGTAGCGGTCGAGGGTTTCATCCACCTGTGCGCGCAGCGAAACGAAATCCTTGTCTTTAATGATGGTATCCAGCATGGCCTCCTCCGGGCCGGATAAAAAGGGCAGCCATGACCTGTGATGGGCGATCAACAGCCCCTGGTAAAGATTTTTTATGCCCAGGTTCAAACAGGCCGCTTCGGCCACGTGTTTTTCCTGTTCGCTGAGCGGATAAAATGGCTTTCGCGGCTGTGCCGGTAGCGAGAGGAGCATTTTTTCAATCTCCGCGACCAATTTCTGGATGTTTTCGCCTTTGCGGCCACTTACCGAAACGACCGGGATGCCGAGCCGTTCGGATAGTTTGGCGATGTTTACTTTTATCCCGACTTCGGCGGCCATGTCCGACATGTTGAGCGCCAGTAAAACCGGCATGCCGAGATCCAGCAACTGGGTAAGCAACAGCAGGTGTTTTTCCAGGTGAGTGGCATCGGCGATATACACGATCGCGTCGGGGTAATACGCATCTACCGGGTTGGTCAGGACAGCCGCCACAATTTTTTCATCCGAAGAGGTTGGGTACAAACTATAGGTACCGGGCAAATCGGTGAGCGAAGCTTCGTTACCGCTTGGAAAACGCAGGCGCCCTTCCTTTATATCCACGGTTACGCCGGGAAAGTTGCCGGTTTTTTGCCGTAAACCGGTCAGCTGGTTGAATATGGTGGATTTACCGCTATTGGGATTCCCGACCAGTGCAACGCTGAGCAATTTTCCCGCCGCGTCCCTCATACTTCTACTAAAATACTGGCTGCTTCTTCCTCACGCAGGGCCAGGCGAATGCCATCGGCCTTGATGTAAAACGCTTTGCCAAACGGGGCTACCCGGACCATTTCAATCAAAGTGCCCGGAAGCAACCCCATTGCCATCAACTTTCCGGCCAGAGCGGGGTCTTCGAATGACAGCGCATGGGCGCTTTCGTGTACTTTCAGGTCAGGCACGGTGCGGTAGCGGCGTTGCATATTTCTTCGCGTGGTTAGAAATCGCGATCAAATAATCGGGTTGATTTAGACAAAATCTAAACAGGGTAAAAGTAGGGCTTGTTTGAAAATGCGCCTACAATTTTCAGCAAGGATTTTGTCAGATCAAAATCTGATCCATTTTTTGCTGCTTTTTCCGCTTTCAATCACCCGTT
>CALEYM010000499.1 GCA_937926185.1 uncultured Bacteroidota bacterium
ACTTTTCCCTGAACCTGACACCACCTTTGGCGACCATTTCCGCACGGCCCTGGTGGCAATCACATCCTTCACTTCTTTTTTACGCAGTTTATTGCTCTGGATTTTTATTTCCTCCTGCCTCGTTGCGGGTATCGCGGTGTTCAACGCGGTGAAGGTCAAACTGACCAACGTGGATATTTTCGGAGAATACCACCAGACGGTATCCGGCTGGGCTTATTTGGTGGTCATCATATCCATTTTTTTCGCCATCACCTGCCTCAATCTGTACATCATGTCGATCTACCTGTCCAATATTTACAGCGAAATTAAGAACCGCCCCCTGTACATCATCGAGTCGGTAAAACGTTACTGAAAAAATGCTGCTAAACTGTCGCGGTCGGCTGCTCGACCTTTCCCGTCCGGTCGTCATGGGTATCCTGAACATGACACCGGATTCTTTTTACGATGGCGGCCGGCTGGATTCCACAACAGCCGTATTGCATCAGGCGGAAAAAATGCTGTCGGAAGGGGCTGCCATACTCGATATCGGGGGGGCATCTACCCGGCCCGGCGCAAAAGAAGTACCGGAAGAAGAAGAGTTAAAGCGGGTTTTGCCGGCCATCGCGGCCATCCGCGGCAGGTTTCCGGAAGCCATACTTTCCATCGATACCTGGCGCGCCAGGGTGGCCCGGGAGGCAATAGCCGCCGGCGCATCCATTATTAATGATATTTCCGCCGGTAAATTCGATGCGGACATGTATCCGCTGGCAGGCGTATTGCCCGGCACGCCATACATATTGATGCATATGCAGGGTACGCCGCGGACGATGCAGCAAAACCCGGTTTACGGCGATGTCGTGCAGGAAGTGCTCGATTTTTTTATCCGGGAAGTCGGCCAATTGCGTTCGCTCGGCGTTACTGACATTATCCTGGACCCCGGTTTTGGTTTCGGCAAAACCGTGGCGCATAATTTCCAATTGCTCCGGCGCCTGCATGTGTTTGGGCAGGTGCTGGGTTTGCCGGTGTTGGCAGGCATTTCGCGCAAGTCAATGATATGCAAAGTACTACAGGTAAAACCGGAACATGCGCTCAACGGCACTACTGCCCTGCATATTGTGGCTTTGCAACAGGGCGCCGGCATCCTTCGCGTACATGATGTGCGCGAAGCCAGGGAGGTGATCCGTTTGTGGGAAACATTGCAAACGGTTTGACGGCGCAATGTGTTTTATTCTTCCACTTCTTCCTCTGCTTCCTCTGCTTCGCCCGGCGGCAGCAATATCGGCGTGAGCATGGGCAATTTCACCCATTGATGTTCGGCTGCACTGACTGCCCCGATACGCAAAAAACCCCCGGAGGCCTTGGCGGTTTCCTGCGCCAGCGAAACAAAACTTTTATATAAACTGGCCGCCAGGTGAATCTCCAGTTTAGCCAGCACAGGATTAAGCGCCCCAAGTTTTTCGGCGATATGCAGGTTGCGCGCCTCGGTGTCCGCGGGTAATCCGGCCAATAACTTTTCAATCTTTTGTGGAAAACCCTCTGCAACAACCCGGTAATATTCATTGATTAAATTCGGTTTGGAATAGGTGCGGGTGCGCAACAGCCGTTCCGTCCAAACCAGCTCCTGACGATCCAATTCGCCATCGGCGCCACCCACCAGGATCGTGATGAGCACCGGCGCCTGTACCAGCGCTTCTATTTCAGCGCCAGTCAAATGTTGAAAACCTTCCAACATGGTCCACATAGTCATTTTCTGTTTAGGGAGAATTTGTTCGGGACGAAAGTAGGGCGAATTTTGGAATTTGTAAATTGGATATTCCTTGTTGGATATTGGACATTCTGCTACGTTTCTTCTTAGTTGAATTTTCTCAATATTCAACCCGACGTATCAGAATATCCAATATCCAACAAGGAATATCCAATTTACAAATTCCGACGTGACCACCTGGTATCAACATTACTGCCTGCTTAATCCAGGAGGGTCACATCCCCTTTCATCGTCAGCAGCTCCCCGCTGGCCAGTTCCACCTCGGCCCACCAGGTAAACACGCCGGGCTGGAGCAGTTTTCCGCGATACCGGCCATCCCAACCCCCGCCGCGGTCGTCATTGGGCAGGAAATTATCCCGGGCAAATACCTGGGTACCCCAACGGTCAAAAACCTGAAGGTGTTTCACGGTATTGATGACCTGATCCCGGGCGTAAAAACGGAACATATCATTCAATCCATTTCCTTTTGAGGGGTTAAATACGTTAGGCACGTAAATATCCGGATCGCCTACGCGAACCAGTACTTCGGCCCGGTCTTCGCAGCCATTTTTGGAAATGACCTGAACCGTATACCGCGTCGTTTTAAAAGGCCGGATCAGCGCCTCATCGGGGCGGGAACCAGGAGTAAGCCCGTATTGGGGTCCCCAGATGATGGTATCCACTTCTGATAGGGGCAGGTTTAACAGGGCAGTTAAAACGGACGATTCGCCATAAGCCAGCGATACTTCCGGCGCAATTTCCACATCCGGTTCAAACGGTGCGATAAATTCAACTTTTTCTTCGTATTCGCAGCCGTTAACATCCTGGACGCGCAAGGTGTACTGGCCGGCGCCCAGACTGGAAAAAGCATTATTGCTCAGGAAAGTAACGCCGCCATCGATGGAAAAAACATAAGGCCCTTCGCCGCCCTCCACTCCGACGATCTGGATAGAGCCGGGTTTGTTGTTGCAACCAGGCTCTTTCACTACCAACTGGAGCGCAGTAGGGTAATTAGTATTTTCTTTCACCAGCGCCTGGGCGGTTGCCGTGCAACCGTTTGTCGTATTGGTGATCAGTAAAACGTAAGTGCCGGGAGCATTTACCAGGGGAGACGACTCTTCCGTGCCGCCAAGGATATGTCCGTCGGGCGTACTCCAGGAATATTTAAAGTTCCCACCGGTTGAGGAGCCGGTACTGTGCAGACTGACTTCCGGCGTACTACACGTAATTTCATCCCTGGCTTCGGCCACAACAGTTGGCGGAGTAGTATTCTGCCCAATACTTACCGAAGCCAGCACAGTGCATTGCCTGGCATCGGTCACCGTGACAGTAAAAGTGCCGCCACTGATTACAACGGGATCGGACTGTTGGCTGCCATTGCTCCACAGGTATTGATAGCCGGGTGTGCCACCCGCCACATTCAGACTGACGTTGGCCTGCGGCTGGTAACAGTCAATGTCGTTGGAAGGGCTCGCCGAGGCCGTCAACAAAGGTGGTTCCGACAATTGCGCGGTAGCCGCGGCAGTGCACCCCAGGGAGGTGGAAACCGTGACGGTGTAATTCCCTGGCACCAGGTTATTTTGACTGGCGCCAGAACCGCCATTACTCCAGGTAAATGTGTAAGGCGGAAAGTTACCGCCAACAACCGCCTGCAGCGAACCTTTGCCGCCGTGGCATGGGGGATCCTGTGCCGTGAGGTTCAGCCCAACCGTTATAACCTGTACGGCAGCGGTTCCGCCTGCCAAGCCCGGGCATCCGCCCTGTGAAACGACGGTGGTGAGTGCATAATCAGCGGTAGAATTGGCGTTGATCAGGCCAGGATTGCTGGTAAAAGTTTGGGTCTGTGGAACGCCATTTATGTTGTAACCCACAATCCAGGGGCCCTGGCCGGTAAAATTTACCGGGAGATCGATCGACCCGCCTTCGCAAAACTGAATATTGCCGCCGGCCAGAATAGCGGTCGGCGTTTGATCCACGGTAGCGGTAGCAGAAGCCGTGCCGGTAAAACCGCATGCATCGGTGACGGTGACGGTAAATTGCTGGATACCTAAAGTATTGACCGTCATATTTGGCGAAGTTTCTCCGTTGTTCCACAAATAACTCAGGGGCGGCAAACCTCCGTTCAACACTACCGGGGCAAGCGTCGCGCTGCCACTGCAAACTTTTTTATCGTCCATATCTATGCTTAACGGCACCGCGTCGCGAATAACGAAAGTCACATCCTGCTGGAGGCAACTGCATGCGTTGTCGAGCAGCAAAGTAAAAGATTCGTTGCCTTCGGTCAGTTGGTCGCTGATCACATTTACCGGCACCAGCAATTCCGTTTGGCCCGCCGGGATAACGATAGAAGCTGGTAAAGGCGTGTAATCGACGCCGGGTATTGCCGTACTGTTGCCCGCCAGGGTGTAATTAACCGTCAGGGGCTGATTAATATCACCCGAACCCCGGTAAAAGCGAATAAATCCATTATTGCAGCCTTCCACCGTATAAGGTTGTGCTGAAGGATATACCGGACTTGCCTTCACCTCGCCGCCGGCATCGAACGAGTTGGCGCGCAGGAACACGGCCGAAGTATAGTTCGCGTCGGCGATATCGGCTATTGCCAGTTTGATATGATACGTTTGACAGGGGATCAGGTTGGCCGTTGCCGTCAGAACTTTGGTGAAACCGTCGAGCTGAATATCGGTCGTGTTGAAGACCGGTTGGTTATTGCAGGGGTAGTATTTATTATTATTGACGTAATAGTTATTGTTGAGTACGTGATTGACGTTGTTCACCGCCACCGGCGTATTGGTGCCCGGTATCAGGGCCAGATTTCTCACGCCCGTGATGCCCGGTCCGCTGATAAAAAAGCCGAACACGTCGTTGTACTGGGAGTTGACAAACTCGCAGTACTCTTCCGAGCCAAACACAAAATCGAACTGCACCATGTTGGAAGTGGGCCTGAAATCGAATTCGATGACCGAAACATCGTATTGATTGCCATTCGTGAGGCTCAGCAGGTTCGGATCATTGGCCGCATCGTTGCCAAAACCGCCGTTGGTATTGCCCAGGTTGTTCGGGCCGGGCAGGATGCTGGTTGGGGCAGTGCATAATACGATCCCGTTAGAAATATTGATCGTATTTTGTCCGTCGGAAAAAGTGCCCCTCGAATTGGCAAATCCTTTTGACGTGATATTGGTTACGTCAAAACAATTGCCGCCGATCAGCACATTGGTTACCAGGTCGGAAGCGGCGTCGCCCTGCGTTACTTTTAAATTGGGCGCCAAAACGTCGTCCGGCAAATTTTCAGCGATCCGCCGGCGCCAGTCGCCGCTCTCCGGGCAATCGAGACAACCGATGGAAAGCGACATGGGTACTGACGAAAGTTTGTTTCCGGCATTTGTTTGCAGGAGTAAATCGACACAGGTAGCGCCGGCTTTGAAACGGCGGAGTTCGGGGCGATCAGCCCTCGACAAAGGTTTTGCGGCAAATTCCTGTTCGCTGGAGGCCAGCGTAAGGCTAAAGCCGGCTTCCTGATCCGGATAGGCCCCAACAGCGATGACCTGGTAGGTGTTGCCCGGTGTCAGACCGCACAACTGAATACGGGTCTGGCCAGGTGGCACATTCAGGGGTTCCCGGTGCGGCGTTTCGCTGATCCGAACCGGCAAGGGAAGGTTTTGAGCAATGACGGGGCTACAGAAGAGGCATAGAAGCAGTGTTTGAAAATGGGTAATCCGTTGGCGCATGGCACAATGTTAGTTTTGGGTAAAAGGATAACAATTCGTCGGAAAACCGAACGACGGCGGCAGGATTATGCGCACGGCAAGGCGGGGAAGGAAAGGCCGGGCTGCCAAAAACGGAACCTGTTCAGGAGAGTACTACGGGAAGGACGGGAAATTTTTGGGGATTAAAAGCCTGTTGCAGGCCGGATGAAGGCTCAGTGGGGGAACTCAAAAATGATGCTGCGAATGTAGCAACAATTTCGAATTACGTTCGGTAGAATTTTATTTTAACAAATGGTTTGCTTTGTTGGTGTTAACCGGTCTGGAATTTAGGTGAACAACCTGGCAGATAAAAGAAATTAAAAGTACGTCAGCCAAATATAATTTCAAACCGCGTCAACCCGTCTGTCCCGGTCTTCAGGGAGAATGGAAATCCGTGTGCCGTCAGGATTTCCCGCGTCAGCGTCAGGCCAATGCCCTGCCCGCCGGCCTTGTTGCTGAAAAACGGCGTGAACAGTTTTTCAGCGGCTTCCGGCGAAATACCTTTTCCGTTGTCGGTAATGGTTAGGCGGGCCGGCCTTCGCGCCGTTTGAAAGCGGATCACCCCCTGTGTGTCACTGGCTTCCAGGGCATTTTTAATCACATTGATGAGTACCTGTTCCAATTGGCCGGCATCGGCGCGTATGAACAGCGGCGAATCCGGCAATTCCCACTCGAATGTCACTTCCCGTTCACGCGCCTTGAATTCCATGAGTTGGAGCACTTTTTTCAACATTTCGTGCAGGTCAAAATTTTCCGGCCGGGGTTCAGGCAGGCGGATCACACCGGCGAAATTGCGCATGAACTGATTCAGGTGTTCATTGCGTTCGATGGCGACGGCCAGGGCTTCCCGCACCTCGGGCGCCCCCGTATGCAATTGAAGCGTGGTGTCGAGGATCGAATTGACCGCCCCGATGGAATTATTTACTTCGTGGGCCATCATCCGGATCACCTTGCCGTAGGAACGTTTTTCGGCTTCCAGTATTTCCGCGGTCAACTCTTCGACCATCACAAATCCGCGCGGAAACCCCCGGTCGACAAACTGGCTTTTCTGGATTTTAAAGGTTTTGGCATTGGGCAAAGTAATGGTTTTGGATTCGCCGGTTTTCAACCCTGCGATCGTTTGAAAAACCGGGTGCGGCAGGTCTGACGGTTTTTTGCCATACAAATTATCCCCCTCCCGGGCAAAGCCGGTCCATTCCAGCGCCCTGGGATTTATACTGTCAATATAACCGTCGTAATCGAGTAATACGATACCCGTAGGCGCGGTTTGCACCAGTTTTTGCAAAAAATAATGTTGTTCCTGCTGGGTGGTGCGTTCGGTGCGCAACTGGTCGATCATTTCGTTGTACACCCCGATGAGTTTATCCATCTCGTACTTGCCCGTTTTTACAAACTTGACGTTGAAATCGCGGTCTTTGATGGCGTCCGTACCGCGCACCAGCAGTTGGAGGGGCCGGATCAGTTCCTGGTACAAGGACCAGCTGACGGCCAGGGAGAGCAGGATAAAAAACTCGGAAACCAGGAACAGGATTTTATTCTGCCGGAAAACATAAAACGACAACCCAATGGTCACCGCGTGAATGACCGCTATAAAAAGAATGAATTTGGCGCTTAATTTCATGTAAGAAGGGAATGGAAATCACCGGTAATTTCCATTTACAAAATTTGACCGTGTAAGATATGGAGACTATGTCTCATCATAAGGAATTCCGAATTTTTCAAGTCTCCGGTACAGAGCGCTGCGGGTGAGTCCGAGCGACCTGGCCACGCGCGCGATTTTTCCTTTATGAAAATCCATCGCCCGGCGGATCATTTGTACTTCCATTTCTTCGAGGGTCATGGCGCCCACTTCGGGCAGGCCGCCCGCCGGTTTGCCGGCAGAGGGTTGGTACTGGGTTTGGAAGGCAGTCAGATCGAGCGTATCCGAAGGGCTGAGCAAAACAACGCGTTCTACCAGATTTTTCAACTGCCGCACATTGCCCGGCAGGGGCAAGTGCCGGAGCCAGGCCATCGCTTCGTCTTCTATGCGAAGCGGGCGGTGGTAGAGTTCGCCGAGATTTTTCAAAAAGTGGCGTACCAGCAGCCGAATATCATCCGGACGTTCGCGCAGGGCGGGCAGCCGGAGGGTGATGAGGTTGATGCGGTAGAGCAGGTCTTCGCGAAAAAGGTTTTTGGCTACCATTTCCTCCAGGTTTTTGTTGGTGGCGCAAATAACCCGGACGTCCACTGTTTTGGTGCGGCTGCTGCCCAAGACTTCGTAAGTGCGATCCTGCAACACCCGCAGTAATTTGACCTGACTGGCCATTTCGAGATCGCCGATCTCATCGAGAAAAATGGTGCCGTGATTGGCTGTTTCGAAGCGGCCCGCGCGGTCGTGACGGGCGTCGGTGAAGGCGCCGCGCACATGACCGAACATTTCCGATTCGAACAGGCCGGCTGAAATTCCACCCAAATTTACTTTTACAAACGGGCGTTTGAAGCGGGGGCTGTTCTGGTGTATGGCCTCGGCGACCAGCTCTTTTCCGGTGCCACTTTCACCCAGGATCAGAACCGGCGCCGCGGTGGCAGCCACGCGGCCAACGGTTTCCAGCACACGCAGCATTTGAGGGTCCTCGCCGATAATATTGCTGAAATCGAATTCCCGGTCGAGCGCCTTGCGCGTCGGCGCGTTGGTGGCAGTTGTATGAGCGTCGCGCGATTGGGTAGCTGTCAGATTCAGGATGGTACGGACAGACTCCATCAAATGCGCGTTTTGCCAGGGTTTATTGACAAAATCCGAGGCGCCGAGTTTCATACCCTTCACCGCAAGGTCGATGGTCGCCCATCCGGTAATGAGCATCACGGGCAGGTTCGGATGCTTTTTTTTAATCCGCTCCAACATGCGCAAACCGTCTTCACCGGTGGTGGAGTTGGAAAAATTCATATCGAGCAATACCAGCTCCGGCGCCTGGTTTTGCAAAAAGTCGAGCGCTTCAACCGGGGTACCCACGGCTGAAACGTCGAAGCCTTCTTTTTTCAGCAACAGCGAAAGCGAAGTGCGAATGGCAATGTCGTCGTCGATGATCAGGATCATTTCTTATGCGGTTTAGTAGGTTTAGAGGGTTTAGGGGGTTTAGG
>CALEYM010000500.1 GCA_937926185.1 uncultured Bacteroidota bacterium
TGACGACCAATGACACTCCCCCACTCCACCTCGAAAATTTTATACTCCCCGGCAAAAGAAGATACGACTGTTTCGATCCGGCTGCGCTGGGTATCGGTGATAAAAATCTGGCCGAACTGACGGTGCAGCAGTAATCCGACGAGTTGGCGCACGCGTTGTTCATCCAGTTTGTCGAAAATATCGTCGAGCAGCAGCAGGGGAGTGACGTTTTTTTCACGGCGGAGCGCTTCATACTGGGCCAGGCGCATGGCCAGCAGAAAGGATTTGAGTTGTCCCTGGGAGGCGAATTTTTTCACCGGCTGGCCGTCGAGTGTCAGGAGCAGGTCGTCGCGGTGCGGCCCGGCGGAAGTGCGTTCGAGCAGGCGGTCCTTGTCCAGGTTGTTTTCCAGCAGAGTTTTCATGTCGGCATCCGTGCAGTCGGATTCGAAGACCATGTTTACCTGTTCGCGGCTGCCGGCTATTTCGGCGTATAATTCCTGAAAAAGCGGCACAAATCCGGTACAAAAAGCGCTTCTTTTTTCCATCAGCACACTGGCCGGCGCCGGCAGCTGGCGGTCGATGGCTTCGAGCAGGGTGGCATCAAAGCGGCGTTGTTCGGCAAAAGTCTTGAGGAGCGCATTGCGCTGCTTAATCAAATTATTGTAAATCAGCAGATTACCAAGATAATCGGGAAAAATTTGCGACAAGGTAGCGTCCAGAAATCGCCGCCGTTCTTCGCTGCCGTCCTGCACGAGGGCAATATCGTCAGGAGCGATCATGACGACAGGATAAAGGCCGATATAATCGGTGAGTTTGGTAAAGACCGTGCCGTTGCGCTCCACCTCCTTGCGCTGTCCAGGGATAAATTTGGTTACCACCTTGCTGCGTTCCCCCGCATTTTCGAACACACCTTCCAGCCGGAAAAACTCCTGTCCGTGCAACACCAGATTTTTATCCGGCACACTCCGGTGGCTGCGCGTGAGGCACAGGTAATGAATGGCATCCAGCAGGTTGGTTTTGCCCATCCCGTTCAGGCCCACGAAACAGTTCAATCGCGGCGACAGCTCGAGTGACTGCTGCGTGTAGTTTTTAAAATTGGCCAGTTTTAGCGACAGTAGTTGCAAGGATATCCAAATTTCGGAAGGCGAAGGTAAAAAGGATATTTTTGCCGCCGGTTTCAACACGAACATACTTATGCACCGACTCATCATATTGCTGCCGGCCCTGCTCGGGCTGCTCTCTTCCTGCAACCCACCCGTGCGGCTTATCCCCGGCAACATCCAAACCGGACTCGATTCCGTCGAATACGCCGGCGTGGTGGAAAATGCGCGCGACGTGGATTTGCGCGCGGCAAAACTCCTGGCCAAAGTGAAAGTGGGCGACCTCGGCGTCAGCCTCGACTGCGCCTACCCCGATGTGCTGGAACGGGGCTTTGACAAAGCCCGCTCCATCGGCGGCAACCTGCTGGTGCTGACCGAACACAAACGCAACGAAGTCAAATCGAACTGCCACACGATTAAGGGCGAGATTTACGCTTGCCCCAGCCTCGAAGGCATGGAAAGCCAGATCCGCTGGCATCCGAAACGCCCTTTGCTGAACGGCGACCTGCGCGGCAAAGCGCCCAGGCCGGCCGGAAATCAACTGCCGCCCCTGCACTGCACCATCAGCTGCCGCGTAGGCGGCGACTATTTCAAGGAAGCCATCATCCGCACCGAAACGCTGTTCTGGGCCGACAGCACTTACCTGCCCGGCGATTCCGCCCGGATGGATTTTGCCCGCCGCCGCGCCCAACTGCATTTCAACCTGGCCGAACTGCACGCCCGCCGGCTCAAATCCGCCCTGGTCGACCTCGGCCCCAATCTGCCGGAACTAACCAGGCAATTCCGGCCCATGACCGCCAAACAGCAGGCCGCCCTGCGGGAAGAAACCGCCGCCCTCGAAGCAGAACTGGCCGGCGGGCAACGGGACGCCATGCTGGAGCGATGGGAAAATAAGATTAGCGGAGAATTGGCGGCTTTGGAGCGGTTTTACGGGGAGTATTTAGTGGATTTGAGGAAGAAGAAAAGGCATTAATGTTATCGACCCCTCAAAAACGCTACCGTCTTCCCCATATCCACACTCAAAATCCGATCCTCCTCTAATCGCGGCACCACTTCCCGGTAAGCTTCCACAATATCTTCAATACGCGGCGACGAGTGCAGCGGCCGGCGAAATTCCAGCGCCTGCACAGTCACCATAAACTCGATGGCCAGCAAACGTTCCAGATTCAGCACCACGCGGCGGGCTTTGGTGGCGGCGTTGGCCGCCATGCTGACGTGGTCTTCCTGTCCGTTGCAGCTCACGATACTGTCGGACGAGGCCGGGACACAGAGGGTTTTATTCTGACTGACGATGGCCGCCGCGGTATATTGGGCGATCATCATGCCCGAATGCAAGCCCGGATTATCGGTCAGGAAAGACGGCAGCCCGCGCTGGCCGCTTATGAGCTGGTAAATGCGGCGCTCGGCGATGCTGCCCAGTTCGGCCAGGGCCAGGGCGAGGTAATCGAGCGGCAGGGCCAGCGGTTGCGCGTGAAAATTACCGCCCGACAGGATCAGGTCGTCGTCGGGAAAAACGTTCGGGTTATCGGTCACACTGTTGATCTCGGTGAGAGTCATGGCGGCAATGTGCGCCAGGGCGTCGCGGCTGGCGCCGTGCACCTGCGGCACACAGCGAAAAGCGTACGGATCCTGTACGTCTGTTTTTTCAGAAACTGATATAGCACTGTCTTTCAACCAATTGCGCAACGAGGCGGCCACCGCCGTCTGTCCGGCATGCGGCCGGATGCGGTGAATATGTTCGTCGAGCGGCGACAGGCGGCAGTTGAAAGCGTCGAACCCGATGGCGGCGTTCAGGTCGGCCTGGGCGGCCAGGCGGCTGCTTTCCAGGAGGCACCAAACGGAGTATGCCGCCGAAAACTGGGTGCCGTTGAGCAGGGCCAGGCCTTCTTTAGCCTGGAAAGTGAGCGGCTCCCAGCCCCGCAACTGCTAAATGACGTCGGCGCGTTGCCGACGGCCATCGTGCCACACCTCTCCCAGGCCGGTCAAAGGCAGGCTCAGGTGCGCCAGCGGCGCCAGATCGCCCGAGGCGCCGAGCGAGCCCAGCTCGAATACCACCGGGTAAATACCGGCGTTGTAAAAATCGATCAACCGTTCCACCACTTCGAGCCGCACGCCCGAATACCCCTGGCTCAGACTCTGGATTTTGAGCAGCAACATCAGGCGAACGATATCGGCGGGTACGGTGTCGCCAATCCCGGCGGCGTGTGACACCACCAGGTTATGCTGCAACTGTTCAATATCTTCATCCGATATCCGGATGTTGCACAACGATCCGAACCCGGTATTGATGCCGTAAAACAGTTCGTCGGAATGTTGAATTTTATGCTCCAGGTAAGTCCGGCAATGCTGAATGCGGCGTTTCGCCTCGTCGGACAACGCGAGCGGCAGGTTCTCCTGAAGAATGGCATCGATGGTTTCCAGGGAAAGATGGTCAGGGCCGATGTGGTGCATGCTTTTAATGGTTGCTGGTTACGGGTTAGCGGGTTACGGGTTGGGGCCCGCAAAGGTACATTTTGGCGTTAAAATCGCTTAAAAAGGCGTTAATCTGCGGTTAAAACCATGAACCACTTTGGAAGAAATGATATTTAAGTATGCAGAAAATCAATTAGTTAATTTTTATTTGGTAAATTTTCTTTAGGCACATATGCAACTGAACGGGGGGAGTTTACGTCAGAAGCCCGTCCTGCGCGTTGAAATCCGCTACATTTGCGGATGAAAATTGCCGGATAAAACCGCGGCGGCCCACGAAAAGCGGGCGGCACATTATTAAACACACAACAAAATCTGAAACAATGATTAAGAAACTTGCAGCCACAGCGTTTTTTTCACTGTTAATCACCTCGCTTGCGTTGGCTCAACGCCTTGCCTACGTCGACGTAACCGCCATACTCGAAAGCCTGCCCGATTACCAGAAAGCGCAGGAACAACTGGACAAAGTGGCCACCCAATGGCGCCAGGAAATTGCCCAGGAGCAGGACCAGATCAAAAGCATGTACAGCCAGTACCAGGCCGAACAAGTGATGCTGAGCGAGGAAATGAAACGCAAACGCGAAGAAGAGATCATGAACAAGGAAAAGGACGTGCGCGAAATGCAGCGCCAGAAATTTGGCCCCGAAGGCGCCCTGTTTAAAAAACGAGAAGAACTGGTAAAACCCATCCAGGACAAGGTGTACGCCGCCATCCAGAAATTCGCCGAAGACAAAGGTTTCGAATATATCTTCGAAAAAGGAAGTGCCTCCGGCATGCTGTATGCCGATCCGAAATACGACAAAACGGAAGATGTGAAGAATATGCTGAAAAGGGGGTAGGAGGTTTATGAAGGTTTAGAGGGTTTAGAGGGTTTAGAGGGTTTAGAGGGTTTAGAGGGTTTAG
>CALEYM010000501.1 GCA_937926185.1 uncultured Bacteroidota bacterium
CGATAATGATATTAATGCCCTGGAACAACCAGTAAAATATTCCTGTTCCAGGCAGAAATGGAAATTTTCTCAAAACTGTTTACGGATCCAAATTCGGTGGCCCATCCGTTTACCCTGCTCCCGCTATTCGGGCAATTATTATTGCTCGTCACACTGGTGCAGAAACAACCCAATAAAGCACTGACCTATGCCGGGCTGGGTTGCATAGGGCTTTTACTCGGATTTATGTTTATAATAGGCCTGATCGGTGTAAACTATAAAATATTGCTTTCCACAATACCATTTTTAATAACAGCTGTATTGACCATACGGCATCTTCGCATAAAACAACAGAAGGAATAGCCATGAAAAAGGCTTAGATTTGTACATAAAATCAGTCCCCCAAGACATCCTTCGCCAATGAAAACATACCTGATGCTGTGCTTTATGCCCTGCTGCCTGTGGGGCCAAATGCAGATGGAAACCGGCAATCTGCATTCCTCCAATACCGCTGCCGCGACACCCGGTGCGATGAGCCTTTCCCGGCTGCATCACTCCATCGAATTCGACGGCCGGATCAACACAGGCGAATGGGACAGCGTGGATACGCTCTCCATGGCAAGCCACTGGCCTTCTTTTTCAGAAAAACCCAATACCCGTACGCAGTTCCGGGTGGCGTTTGACGACAGGTATCTTTACTTCTCGGCCTTGTGTTACGACAAGCCCGCGGCAATACAGGCGCCTACTTTTGAACGGGACATCTGGGGTATGACGATGGATCAAATTTCCATCATCCTGGACACCTATAACGATAACGAGAACGGGCTGATATTCGTCGTTACCCCTACCGGTTCGCGGATAGATGTCAGCGTGAGGAACGATGCGCAGGGAGATAACCCCGTCGACCAATCCTGGAACTCCTTCTGGGAAGCCCGGACATCATTTCATGACAACGGTTGGTCGGCGGAGGCCCGGATACCGTTTACCAGCTTGCGTTTCCAGCCGCGCGACGGGAAGGTAACCATGGGATTGATCGCATACCGCTACCTGGCCCGCGAAAGGCAAATGGATATTTTCCCGGCCATCCCGCCTAACTGGGGTTTCTGGAGTTTTATCAAGCTGTCGAAGGCGCAGGATATTTTATGCCCTGCAAACGAAAGCAAACGGCCCTGGTTTACCTCGCCTTACCTGCTGGCCGGGATTGGACACCACCACGTTCAGCCTGACGGGACTGATTATCCGGACAAAGTAAAAGATGAACGCCTGACTGCCGGCCTGGACGTGCAACACGCTCTGACCAACAACATGAACCTCGACCTGACCTTCAACACGGATTTTGCCCAGGTGGAAGCCGACGACCAGGTGGTCAACCTCAGCCGGTTTTCCCTCTTTTTCCCCGAAAAACGCCGGTTTTTTCTGGAGCGATCCAGTATTATGGATTTTGGTTTTGAAAACGATAACCGCTTGTTTTACAGCAGGCGCATCGGCATCAACGATGGAAACATCGTGCCGCTTTGGGGCGGGGTACGCCTTGTCGGCAGGCTTAAAAATTATGACGTGGGCATACTGACAATGGAATCGCGGGAAAAGGACGGCTTGCCTTCCGAAAATTTCAGCGTACTGAGGCTGCGGCGAAAAGTGTCTCAAAATAATTCTTACGTCGGCGGAATTCTCACTTCCCAGACTGACTGGAAAGGGGCCAGCAACCTGGCCTACGGGCTGGACGGCATATTCAATTTGTTTGGCAACGATTATCTGAAATTAAATCTTGCCGGCACCTGGGATTCGTCGGATACCATCCCCGGCCGGCATTTTTTAGACAACCGCAAACGCATT
>CALEYM010000502.1 GCA_937926185.1 uncultured Bacteroidota bacterium
TCAAACGTCCCGTCGGCATGCCGCGCAAACCGCCCCTCGGCGCGGTCGTGTACCTGGTCGTAGCGGCTCCAGGGCCAGCCGCCGAACTTGGTGGCGTGGTAGTCGTTGAAAGCCTGCTGGATTTCTTCCTTCGTGTTCATCACGAAGGGGCCGTACTGGATGACCTGTTCGCCGATAGGGCGGCCCTGCAACACGAGGATACGCGCCTCGTCGGGGCCGGTGTTGGCGATGTCGAGGTCGACGCCGGCGTTCACCACGACGGAGTGGTAAGGGTCGATGGCTTTTCCGGCCAGCGCGATTTGGGCGCCCTTGTAAAAATAGAGCGAGCGGTTGATGCCTTTTGACGCTTTGGGTAAAACAAATGTGGCGCCGGGTTCCATTTTCAGGTTGTAAATAGCCACTTCGTTGGCCGGGTCGGCGGCCCAGGAGTCGGGTGGGGGAGTGGGGGCAGTTTGCCCAAGCAGACTGCCTGCCATCACTTCCGCCTCGGTGCTTTTGCCGCCGGCGTCGGTGTGCCGGGGTTTGGGGATTTTGCTGCCCCAGAGCATTTTGAAGTGCGGCGGCACCATTTTGTTTTTCTTTGGCAGGTTGAGCCATATCTGAAAGAGTTCCATGGGGTTCTCTTCGTCTTTTTTCAGCAGGGGGAACATTTCGGAGTGTTGCACGCCGCCGCCTGCGGTCATCCACTGCACGTCGCCTTCGCCGTAGCGGCCCGAGGCGCCCATCGAGTCGGCGTGGTCGACAATGCCCTCCCGCACCACGGTGACGGTTTCGAAGCCGCGGTGTGGGTGACCCGGAAAGCCGGGCACCTTTTTGCCGTGGTACATGCGAAAGCCGTCTTTGATGATGAAGTCGTCGCCGAGCTGGCGGCCGGTCAGCGACACGGCGGGGCCCAGGTCGTCGTTGCCTTTGGGGAATTTGTCTTCGTGGTGTACGCAAAACAGGAAAGGGTCGCGGGTTTCCCAGCTGAAGCCCATGGGTTTTACTTCCTGCACGGGGTGCGGGTCGGGCGCGTCGCTTTCGCCGTCGGCTGTTTTAAATTTACCGCTCCAGGAAGCGAGGCCGAGCGCGGATAAAACACCGAGAGAAAATTTGGCGAGAAAACCTCTTCTGTTGTCTTTGATGGCGGGCATGGACGGGTAGTTTACGTTTTGAAATATTGAACGGTTGCGTAAAAAACGCGGCAGAAAGGGTTTTGTTCGGAGAGGCGTCGGAGAAAGCGTTTATACTATCCTTCCAGCAGTTGCTCAAGCGCAAAGAAATGCCACAATCAATAATACCGCGGCCGGATAACTCCCGCCAGTTGTTTGACAAAGCGGATCACCTGGCGGGTGTAGCCGTACTCGTTGTCGTACCACACGTAGAGCACGACGCTTTTACCGTCTTTGGAAACGATGGTCGCGGGCGAATCGAAAATGGACGACGTAGGGTTGCCAACCACCGCGATCAGTTCGAGCGCGGCTTTCTCGTCTTCAATCCAGGATTTTAATTGTTTTACCTGCATTTTGACGGATTCAGCTACAAGATTGACGGATTCGGCCCGTCGGGGTACTGCACTTTTGTCCTGTCCGGTTCGCGTTTTGACATCTGTTTGCGGCCGCTGGTGGCATCCCCGACAACAACAAGCGGAGCTACCGGATTTAATTCATATAATTTTGTCTGTTTACTTAACTCTTTTGAAAAAATGAATAAACTAAATCGTTTTCTGTTACCGGCCGTCCTGCTGCTGGCTTCCTCCGTCGCGCACGCCCAACTCGAGTGGGCGACTTTCAGCGGACAACTTCCGGACAATGCCGTTGTCGGCGGCAGTGAAAATGGCACGAACCTGGTCATTTGCCGGTGTGCGTTTAACAACGGCGTCCATCCGGGCAAAGTAGTAGGCGACAAATGCAACATCGGATGGGGCTCCGATGAACAGTCCATCGGCGCCTTCGAGGTGTTGGTCAATAAGGGAGGCGTCGCGCTGAATTGGGTGAAATATAACGGTTCCAACTGGCCGGCCGGCGCAGTGGAGGGTGGCGGCGAGTACGGTCAGCCCTTGTATGTCGGCAGGATGGATTACCAGGGAGGGACGCATCCGGGCAAAATTGTACCCGGCAGCAAGACCTGCTATATCGGCTATGGCGGGAAAGCGATTGGGCTGAACTCGAATTACGAAGTATTGGTCGCTACGTCCACTCTGCCGGAAGGGCATGGGGCGCCGGTACCCAATTTCGTCACAAACGGCACGTTCGACGGCAACCCTTCCTATACCGGTTGGACGATCGAGGTGGTGGAAGGGCGGGTCGCCAATCAGCAAACGGGCGGTCACCCCGGCGGTTATGCCTGGCTCAACCATAACGGCGGGCCCACCGATCCGGCCATCCGCCAGGAAATCAAAGGACTCTCGGTCGATTCCCTGTACGTGATCTCCGGCTTTTTCAAGCCCGGCTCGCACGCCCAAATTCACCATGCCCGGCCTGGTACCCCCTGTCTTGCCGTGGACGTGGACGGCGTCGAGCAACGCGAATACGTCGCCCCGGCAGACGTCGCCAACCCCGAACGCTGGGACAACAAGCGCTGGCGTTCTTTTGCAGTCCCTTTCAAGGCAACCCGAACCAGCCATACCATCCGGTTCAGGGCCGAAATAAATGGTTCCGATTGCGACGTGGCGCTGGATAATATCTCGGTGGAGCAATCGGCGAAGGCCCACTGGGAATACGGAGAACAGGAACACTGGGCCGATCTGTGCCACCCGTTTCTGGAATGCGACGGCACCTCGCAGTCTCCGGTCGACATTGCCGGATGGGTAGAAGACGCTTCCCTACAATGGCCGGAAGTTCAGTATGATCCCCTCGAATCCGATCTTATCAACAACGGGCATACCCTCGAGTTTGAAGTGCCGGAGGAATACATCGAGCATACGCCCGGCAATCTGCGGCTTGGCAACGATGAATACAAGCTGCTGCAATTCCACTTCCATTCCCATAGCGAGCACAACATCGAGGGGAAATATTATCCCATGGAAGTGCATCTGGTACATAAAAACGAAAAAACCGGGGCGCTGGCGGTACTTGGCGTTTTGTTCAGGGCCGGGGCAGAACATGAGGCGCTCGCCAAACTCATCGATGCCGGGTTGCCGGAAAGCGCCGGCAAACACGGCGGGAAACTGGAACTCCATCCTGGCGAATTGTTGCCGACCGGCGGCGGCTACTACACCTACCACGGCTCGCTGACCACCCCGCCCTGCTCTGAAATCGTCACCTGGTTCGTCTTTGATACCCCGGTGGAAGCATCTCAGGATCAGATCAATCACTTTGCGCCCCTGCTGCACGACGACTACCGGCCGCTCAACGACCTCAATGGCAGGATAATAAAACATTATACGGGAGCAGGCCGCCGGTAAAACATATTTGCCGGGCAAATCGCCGTTCAAAAAAAACGTGTAAATTTTGTTAAAAAAACATGCATTTTTGTGATAACCATTTTTAAAGAAAATAATTAATAGTCAAGCTTATCAGCATTTCAAATTCAAAACATACACCTGACAATGAAAACATTACGGATAACCATCTTTAGCGCATTGTGCCTGCTTTCCATCGCGCTTCTTTATTCCGCTTGTACCTCCAAACCCACGCCGGAAACGACTGCCGCCCCTGAAACGGCGCCCACTCCCACCACTGCTGCGCCGGCGCCGGCAGACAGTTCGGCCCCTGCTACCCAACCCGCGGCAACGGATACTGCCGCCACTACTGCCGCCACTACTGCCGTCACTACTGCCGCCACTACTGCCGTCACGCCTGCCCCCGCGGCCGGCAGCGCCGATGACCTGCCGGAGCGAACCCTCAGCGAAAACAGAATAGGCACGCAACTGATTTACATATCGGAGTCCATCACGGCGCAACAATTGCCTTATATCGTGGGCGGGCCGGCGCTGCAGGATTGTTCCGGTATTTTTCTGCGCATCACCGACAGCCTTAAGGCAAGGATTCCCGCCCTGGCCGACAAATCGAAGTACACCTTTCCCAATGCCAACCAGCACCGCTCTTCCCGCGGTATTGCCCGTTGGTACCACGAGCACGGCAACCTGCACATCGTGGAAGATGGTAAAGCGGAGGCTAACCGGATTCGTCCCGGAAGCGTCATGTTTTTTGCCAACACCGACCAAAAGTATTCCAACATGAACATCGATCTCTTAGCCGGTCCCCCAAGCGGTGTGCCTAAAGGCGTGATCATGCACATTGCCACCGTGGTATCGGTGGTGAAAGACGATGCCGGCAACGTGATCAAATACACCATGATGCACGGAAGAAACACCAAAAACCCCGCCTCGCCTTCCGGCGGCAACTGCGATTGCGGCGCAACCACGGGAAAACAGCATGAGAAGTTCCCCTTCGGCAACTGGAACCAGCAGTGGGTAGCGGTGGCCAATATTGAAACGCCGGTGAAGTAGGAGATTTACGGCGGTATTGTTCAAATATTTTTTCATTGATTTAAAATCCGGATAACATCCCGACAATCGGGGCTATCCTTCCAACAGTTGCTCCAAAAGCACTTCTGTATCCACTACCTCTTTTGCATAGGAATTTGGCGCGACTCCATGGTTGGTGATGAATGTAATAAAAACCTGTTTGTGGGTACCGGTAAAATCTATAAAATGTTGTCTTTCCTGTCACTTACATTAAGGTTAGTTGAACAACACATCCATTGTTAAGGATTTTTGTACCAAACGGCGTGAATATTCATTTTCATGCAGACCGAAAGTGGTCAGCATCGTCAGCCAAACCGCTTTTTTGGTGGCGGTATCCGCTTTGAAAATGGCAATTTTTCGCTCTAATTGGGCGGCATATTCTTTTGTAATCGTAAATTTTTGCTGTGAAAACTTAATTTCACAAAGATTGATGACGTGGTCGCGGCGGTCAATCGCCGAATTTTTGTCTTTTAGCACCACTTCCGCCTCTTTCAACGTGAACGGTTCCAATCGAATGCGCGCGGTAAGCCGATTGTGCAAACCGCCTTTGTGATTGATGAGTTCGTTGATCATCCATGACGCGGCCGAGCCGCAAACGACCAACACCACATCGTTTCGATAAGATGCCCAACTATTCCAAAAATGTTCGAGCGAGGGCATAAAGTCCGATTTCGCCGTATCGAACCAAGGCAACTCGTCAAAAAAAATCACTTTTCGTTTCTCTTTCGAGGCTTCCAAAAATTCGATCAATCGTTGGAATGCTTCAAACCAATTCGTCGGCACAGGTGTATTTTTCGTCTATAAGTATAATAAAAAAAGACTTAAAGACGAAAAATAAATAATAAAACGTCTGTAACTGTAAAAAAAACTTGTCGTCATCTTCCTACACCGAAGTCCGTCCCAACCCAGAAGCTCCGCTCACCGCTCCAGCCGGTACACCGCCGTATCATCCTCCCCGAACATCCGCCGTTCCACAAACCGGAAGCCCAAACGCTCGTAGAAGCGCCGGGCTTTCGTGTTGGAGGCCAGCGGGTCGATGAGCACGGCCCTCACTGCCGGGTCGGCGAAACAACGTTCGAGGGCCAGGCGCATCATTTCCGTACCATAACCCTTACCCGTATCACCCACGTCGCCGATCCAGATGTCGATGGCCCGCAGGTTGTCTTCCACGTCGCCCCAGTAGTGGGTTTCTTCGCGGGCCGGGTCGATGATCTGCACGAAGCCGATGGGACGTCCGTCGAGTTCGGCGATGAGTTGTTCGCGCCAGTCGGGCTGGCGGAGCAGCTCGGTTTCCCATTCCCAGTCGTCGTTGGGGTCGGATTCGAGCACGTGGGGCTGCTCGTCCCAGTGTTGCAGGAAGGGCAGGTCGGCGAGGGTGGCGGGGCGGAGGGTGATCATGTTTCAAGTTTCGTTGTCGGTTATACCAGCTGTAACTTCGCCACCTTGGGATCCACGATGACCCGGTCGTTCTCAAAGTCAAGTTTGATACGCCATTTTTGCATGGTGGCCGCGCCGATGATGGCTTCTTCCGAAAGGCCTGGAATGACGAGGAATTCGTCGGAGAGTTGTACGTCGTCGATGTAAAAAGTTGTTACGATTTGGTTGTGGATTTCTATGTAATGTCCTTCCGCGGCCGTGTTCACCCGGCGAGGCGTACGGAAAGGAATCAACTCGGTCAATTCTTCCGCGAATTCATCGCTGATGCAGGAGAGATTTGCGCCGCTGTCGAACAAGGTGTACAGCGTTTTATCTTTTTTTGAACCTTCAAAACGCAGGGGCAATTTGATAATGGACATGGCTGATGAATTTATTTTCTGCACAAATTTAATGTAAATTTCAGAAAACCGGCAATATCAGGAAGCGAGCACGGATTAAAAAAAACTTATATCCGGAAGTAAATCATGTCTGGTAACAGTATATTTGAGCGGATTTAGGCGCACTAAATCCCGCTCCGCATAACCACCCGTGCCTTCACCTTCTAACTACCCTATCTATGCAAATGTTTAAACTATTACCCGCCCTATTATTCTATTTTTCCCTTTCAACACTTTTTGCTCAAAAAACCGGACAAGCAGATTTGGAAACCTATTCCCGGTTGCGCATTTTCCTGGACCGCGCCAATACCCTGGAAGAACTGGCCGGTCTCGGCCTTCCCGTCGATCACGGTGAAAGAGAACACAACGCTTTTATCGGCGAATTCAGCCGCTCCGAAATAAAACTGATGGGCAAAAAATTCCGCTACGAAGTGCTGGTGGAAGACCTGGAAACGTATTATGCCCAGCGGATAAAGTCAGATAAAGGATTCGATCAAAGCAAAGCCCAGAGCAGCGCCTTCCCTTGCAGTTTTACCACGCCCACGAATTTCAATACCGGCTCCATGGGCAGTTACCTGACGCTGGACGAAGTATATGCCGAGTTGGACGAAATGCGCGCCCTTTATCCCAACCTGATAACGGCAAAACAATCGCTCGGAGGGACGACCGCGCAGGGTCGTCCGTTGTACTACGTGCGTATTTCCGATAACGCCGACACCGACGAAGCCGAACCGGAGGCGCTGTATACGGGTTTGCACCACGCCCGTGAACCCATGTCGATCATGAACCTGATCTTTTTCATGCACTATATCCTGGAAAATTATGAGACCGATCCGGAAGTGCAGGATTTGGTGAATAACACGGAGCTGTATTTCGTACCGGTCATCAATCCCGACGGATACGAGTACAACCGCGCCAATAATCCGAACGGCGGCGGCATGTGGCGCAAAAACCGGCGCAACAACGGCAACGGCACCTACGGCGTCGACCTGAACCGCAACTACGGCTACCAGTGGGGATACAACAATTCCGGCTCTTCGCCCACGCCGTCATCCGATACCTACCGCGGCCCCAGCGCGTTCTCCGAGCCGGAAACCCAGATGATCCGGGATTTTTGCCTTTCCCGCCAGTTTGTCACCGCTTTGAACGACCATGCCTACGGCAACTACCTGATAATGCCCTGGGGGTATATCAACGCCATTCCGGAATCGACCCTGTTTAACAGTATCGGCGACGACCTGAATACCTGCAACAACTACTTAGTCGGCAATTGTTATACCACCGTCGGATATTCGGTCAACGGCTCCAGCGACGACTGGATGTACGGCGAACAAACCCTGAAAGACAAAATTTATGCCTTCACGCCCGAAATCGGCGCCTCCTCCGACGGATTCTGGCCGCCGCCTTCCAAAATTATCTCCTACTGCAATGCCATGATGTTTACCAACCTGCGCATGGCCTTTTATACCCGTTCGCTCAGTTGCTCCGCCGAAAACATCACGGTCGCTCCCGGCGCCAACAGCGCCCTGGTATCCTGGACGGCAGGCGCAGGATCGGTTTCTTACTCGGTGCGTTACCGGCCGGTCAATACCTCATCCTGGACGACGGTCTCTACCGCTGACGTGTCAATCACGCTGACCGGACTGAGCACCTGCCAGCAATACGAAGTACAGGTGCAAAGTTTCTGTACCGGCATCGACGGTCAGTATTCGGCCAGCGTCAATTTCAGCACTACCGGCGACCCGCTGCCGGGCACTTACGTGGGTGTTAATGTAGGCTCGACGGGGAGTTTCGGGAGTGAGTGTTACAATAGTTCAAGCGGCGTCTTTTCGGTGACAGGAGCAGGATCGCTGTCGAGCACCAATGTCGACGGTTGCCGGTTCATTTATGCCACCCTGAACGGGAACGGTTCCATAACGGCCAGAGTCACCTCGCTGACGACGACCAGTAACAACAAAGCCGGCGTGATGATCCGCGAATCGCTGGCCAGCAATGCCCGCTCGGCGTCCAGCCTGATCGTAAGGGCATCCGGCGCCTGGCGCTGTCAGTTCATCCGCCGTACCAGCACGGGTGGCAATGCGTCGATCACCCAACCGAACACGACCACCACGCCGCCGTATTGGGTGCGGCTGACGCGCAGCGGCAATACTTTTACCGCTCACCGTTCGAGCAACGGCTCCACCTGGACGCAGATCGGCAGCGCCACCATTTCTATGGCATCGACTACCTACATCGGCCTGGTAGTCGCATCCGGCAGCACCACTTCCAGCGCCACGGCCAGTATTACGAACATGTCTACCACCGGCTCGGTTTCGCTGACGGCTGCCGACGACCGCGGCGCCGACGCTTCGGACATGCCGGCAGCGACCGATGGCGTACAACTCCGTCTTGAAGTTTATCCCAATCCGGGAACCGGCCGGATCAACATAAAACTTCAATTGGATACGCGGGCGCGGGTAGGCTTGCAGGTGGTCGATATGCTCGGACACACGGCTCTGGAACTGCCGGCAAGAGAGCTGTCCGCCGGCGATTCCGTTCAAACACTGGATATTCCTGCCGATTTGCAAAGCGGGATGTACCTGGTGAAATGCAGCGTCGACGGCCAGCCGCCGGTGGTTGCGCGATGGGTGAAACAGTGAAAGCCGGGCGCGGGCGCTGGAACAGTAGTGCTATACCGTGGTGAGTCCGTTGGCAGGCGATGCGCCCTGGTCGGCGGCAGTGGATATCAATTACGGGTACGCGGCGTTTTTACGAAATTGACCTAAATGTTAATTTCGACGAAAGTTGGCTTGTTTTTTGTACCATTTATGAGGTAAAGGGATGCATCTTTGGGAAATTATATCGTACATTTGACCTGAAAATATGCCGGCGGCCAAAATGGCCGTCCTTTAATCCGCTAATCCTCGTATAAGTTCTCGTGAGAGTCGAACCGTGAGGCATCTGTTTTTCCTCTCTTCGCTCTCCTCTTAAAAACAGACCCGGCAGCAGCCGGAGTGTTTGTTTGATCCGGATAAACATCCTGTTCCTGAATGTATAACTGCTTGCTAACGCGGCAGTTTTGAAATTTTTAGCTATGAATGACTGACGGCAGCCGCCGTTTTCATAGTCCTTTTTTTATTCCATTTTAATCCGTTTTCCATCCCGGAAATTCGATTACCGTGCATATTGCGCGGGTCGACTCGAGTTAAAAGTTATAATCTTGTGATCAGTCTCACTGCCCGTTTTTGGGCGCGCCTCATCAGAAGGGAGGCGTTGGGTTCTATTATGGAGCCGTTCCTCCCATTAACAACCCCCGGCATCCGGCCGGGCAGTTTTCCCGTTTTTGAGGCTGGCTTTTTGATTTCCAACATTTTTTCTGCAAATAAATCTTGTACCGCCCGCGGCAACGCCGGGAGCGGGAAATTCTTTTTGGCCGAAACGGCGCGTTTTGCGCGCGTTGCCCCGGCTTTTTCAATTTTGGTAAACCGCTTTAACATCCATAACCAAAAAAACGGTTGATTATGAGTACACGTGTACGTGCCAATGCTGTTTCGCTTTTCTGCTCCGCCACTATTTTTCTGGCGTTGAATCTCGGTGTTGTAAATGTTGCTTTGGGGCAGATTACCCAGGTAACCGGGTCGCCGCAAACGGCGACGACGACCGGTACCACGCTGACCATTACCAAACCTTCGGGGCTGGCCGTGGGGGATTTGATGCTGGTGAATATTATGCAGGCTGACGATGACGACAATACGTTGACTAATGCCAGTTTGTTCGGCTGGACGGTGATCGACGGCAGATTGATCGGAGGAGGAGGGGATGATGACTGGTGGGGCACCTTGTTGTACAAAATAGCGGACGCATCCGACGTGGCCGCGGCAAATTTTGTTTTTGCCTTGGATAGCGACGCCGACGACGGCGTCGGCGGGTTGGTCGCTTTTTCCGGCGTGGACAATTCCATGCCTTTCGACGTGGCCACCGGCACGTACAACCTGACCAACAGCGACGATCTGAGCGCAACCTCAATCACGACGGTTACAGTTAACGCTGCCGTGGTCATGTTTGGGGTGAATGCCGACGACGAAAATTATTCCGGTTGGACCACCACTTCACCCGGAACGTTAACGGAATTATTTGACGTAGACTTTAATGCAGACCTGGACATGTCGGTTGGCGCGGCGTGGGCCACAAAACTAATACCTGGCGACACGGGCACGGGCACTGCTGAAATATCCGATAGTGATAATAATGCCAATGGCGCTATCCTGATCGCTTTAAGGCCTGCCAATATCACCGCGGCAGTATTCAGTGCCGACGATGATTTCATCGTGCCTGCGGGCGTAACCTGCATCCGGGTACAAGCTTGGGGCGGCGGCGGCGGCGGCGGGGTGAATGGAATTGGTGGTGGAAGTGGAGCCGGCGGCGGTGGCGGCGGCGGTTATGGCGAAGGAACACTCATTGTTACTCCAGGCGATGATATTACTGTTACGGTGGGCGCTGGTGGTCCGGGCGCTCCGAATACAGCCGCCACAGCCGGCACTGCTGGTGGAAATTCGGCGGTAACGCATTCCAGTGGGTCCATCACGGCTGAAGGCGGCGGCGCAGGCTTGGGCACTTCCGGCGGCGGCGGCGCGGGCGCAGGCGGTGAGGGTTCGTTTACCGGGAGCGTGTACGGCCAGGTTTCGAATGATGGCGGCAACGGTGGCGCGGGCGACGATAATGAAGGCGGCGGCGGCGGCGGCGGCGCCGGTTCGGCGGGCGACGGCGGAAACGGCGGGAACCCAACCGCTGGTACAGCGGGCGCCGGCGGTGGCGGCGCGGGCGGCGCGGGTGGCAATGACGGCGCCGGATCGAACGGTTCGCCCTTCGGCGGCGGCGGTGGCGGCGCGGGCGACGACGGCGGCGGTGGCGGCGCGGGAGCGAATGGGTACGTCATTCTTTCCTGGGGTTTTTCCACCAGCGCACCCGGCACCATCACAGCCGGCTCTCCGGCTTCCGGCTGCGCATCTCCTTTCGACCCACCCAACATTTCGGGCGATAACCCCGCTGGCGGCGAAACCTGGTCCTGGGAATTCAGCACCGACGGCGGTACCACCTGGACTACCATTGGCGGCGCTACCGGCGCTTCCTACAATCCGGGCAATATAACCGTTACCACGCAATACCGCCGGATCAGATCGGTAACGGGCGAATGTCCTGGATTTTCCAATGTGGTCACGTATTCCGTCAATACGCCTCCCACGGTCGGCGGGCCCACGTCGGCATCGGTATGCACCGGTTCATCGGTAAATATCGACGGGAATCCGACGGCGGGTTCCGGGACGATCACCACCCATGCCTGGACGATCACCAACGCCGGCGGCACGGGCGCTACCGACGGAACCAACCTGAGCAATGCCAACACGGCAACGGTCACGTTCAATACTACCGGCCTAACCGCCGGAACGGTAACCTTGCAATATACCGTCACGGATAATAACGGTTGCAACAGCTCCAAGTCGGTCGCTGTGACGGTTGGCGTGGCGCCGACCACCACCGGCGTTACCATTTGTCAGGGCGCGGCTGCACAAAACTTGACCATTACTTCCGCCTGTGCCAATATCGAACCGGAAGGGGCAAATTTTCCAGATGATGGCGACAATGTGACAGGCATCGGCTCCATTGCCTGGTCAAATCCGGGAAATATCATTTCTGACAATGGCAGCAATGCAAATGCGAGCGTATCCAGCGGATCAGGTACTACTGCAACCAACTACCTCCAGGGTACCGATTACGACTTCTCGATTCCCTCCGGATCAACCATCGTTGGAATAGAGGTTTCCATAAACCGCTCGGCTTCTACCAGTAATGCCTTTAATAATGTTCAGGATAACGCGGTCAGGTTGGTCAAGTCCGGATCGGTTACAGGCGACAATAAGGCCGCTTCCGGAAACTGGTCTACCGTGACCTCAACGGTTGTTACTTACGGGGGAGCCTCCGATTTGTGGGGCACTACCTGGACCCCGACAGAGATCAATGCTGCGAATTTTGGCGCGGCGTTATCCGCAAACATATCCAGGTTTTCCGGTACGGTTACGGCCACGGTCGATTATATCAGCATTACCGTGTACTATACGGTCGATCAGGCTGTCAGCTGGTACACCGTTCCAACGGGCGGCACACCGGTTCAGACGGAAACGGGTACTTTTACCTTCAACCCGATCGGCGACCCCGATGTGATTGCCGAGGGCGGATCGTACGCCAATTTAGGCAACACGAACACACCGGGAACCTATACCTTTTATGCCGAGTGTTCGCTGTATCCAGACTGCCGTACGGCTACCAATTTTGTGATCAATACAGCCGCTACTGCCGATGCCGGCGGCCCCTACGCGACTTGCGGCGCCACAACGGTCAATATTTCGGCCACGGCCAGCGGTTCCGGTTCCTGGAGCGGCGGCCTGGGCGCCTTTGGCTCGGCTGCCAGCACGAATACCACCTACACGCCCCATCCCTCGGAAGTGGGCGGCAATGTGCTGCTGACCTGGACGACCGACGACCCCGACGGTGCGGGCCCTTGCCAGCCTGTGGGAGATAACGCCACGCTGACGGTCAACGCTTTGCCCACCATGACTTGCCCGGCCGATCAGACCGTTTGTTCCGACGCGGCGCCATTTGCGCTGAGTGGAGGAATGCCGGGAGGAGGTAGTTATAGCGGTACCGGTGTGTCTGGCGGCAACTTCGATCCCGCAGACGCGGGACAAGGCGCCCACACGATCACCTATACCTACACCGATCCGGGTACCAATTGTACCAATTCCTGCACCTTCACCATCACCGTGATTCATATCAACATTGGTTACATCACCGGCAACCAGACCCTGTGTGAAGGCGGCGACCCCGACCCCATTTACGGCGACGGCACCCACAACAGCCAGGCCGCCACCAGCAACGGTACGCTCAGCTACCAATGGCAAAGCAGCACCACCCCCGGCTGCAGTTCGGGGTTCAGCGATATTCCGTTGGCAACGGGCTCGAGTTACGACCCGCCGGCCGGCATTACCCAAACCACCTATTACCGCCTCGTGGTGACGGCTACCATCGGCGGGGTTTCCTGTTCCAAAACGACCAATTGCAGTACGGTGACGGTCACTCCAACGCCGGTCTGCACCATCACTGGCCCGAGCCTGGTTTGTCCGACCTATTTCGACGCCTTTTCCGCCCCCGCCGGCATGGATACTTATCAGTGGGTTGTTACCGGAAACGGCACTATAAATGGCGACGACGACCAACAAAACCTGCAGGTTGAAGCGGACGCCGTGGATGGCACCTATACCGTGACACTGACGATCAGCGACAATGGTTGCACGGCAACCTGTACTTCCGTCGTAACCGTGGCCGAGCCCGCGGTTACATTATCCACCAACACCCTCACCACCGAGGCCAACTGCGGCGACATGATCACCATCACCATCAAAGTGGAGGATGGCTTCGATAATCTGTACGGTCTGCATTTTGATATCGGCTGGGACGACACGGAGTTGATGTACGTCAGCCATACGATCAATGCCCTGAATCCCATCGATATTACCATTGGTCCGGATGCGAACCCAATGACCATTCCGCTGGATGGCATCACAGACCATCTGATTTATGATTGGGCGAACTTCGCCGTCGATGAAACCCTGACGGATGGCACAACCCTGCTGACGCTTATGATGAAAGTGGTCGGCAACAGCGGTACGGCATCTTTGAGCGTAACCGATTCGGAAACTTTTTACGAAGTCGCCGACGTCAATTTCTGCACCAGCGATAATATTACGCCACAGACCAACGTCAATATCGATCTCAATCCGATCACTATTACCCTTGACCCCATCGCCCCGATTTGTCCGGGCGTGACTACGGCTGTTTTGCCATATACAGATACGACAGGCGTTTGGGATCAGTACAGCATTGATTTTACCAGCGGTTTATTTACGGACGTGCCGTTTACCGCACTTCCTGGCGCCGCTCCCGACAATATCAATATTCCCGTACCGGCAAATGTGCCTTGCAGTACCTATCCTGCAGTGCTGACCATCCGGAACAGTGTGACGGGGTGTATGAACACCTATAATATATTGGTGACGGTGCAGGACAACACGGCGCCTGTGATCACCTGCCCTGCCAACGTATTGGGCATATCGGGTTGCGACGAGACGGCAATCACGGCGCTGAGCGCGGGATTTGTGTTTTCGACTACTCCCGTGGACGTGACAGGCGCTGCTTTCTTAACAGCCGGCGGCACGATAACGGAAGCGTGCGGGGTGATGAAAGCGACGTACGTGGACGTGGTAACGGACAGCGATTGTCCGAACCCGATCGTGAGCGTGACGCGGACGTGGACGGTGACCGACCTTTGCGGGAACGTAAGCATTGCCTGCGAACAAACGA
>CALEYM010000503.1 GCA_937926185.1 uncultured Bacteroidota bacterium
GTTTTTAAAACCTGGAAAGTCTGCACAGGAATCGAATAATATTTTGCCAAGTTATCAAGAAATACCAGTGCTACGACTTTTGACACAACCCAAGCAGCTACGCGGTCCGGGCCCTCCTCATGCCTCACGGCGCCAGCCGCTCGATCTTCCAACCCGTTTCCGTCCGGCTGTACTGTATCCTGTCGTGCAGGCGGTTTTCGCGGCCTTGCCAGAACTCGATCTGCTCCGGATACACCCGGTAGCCGCCCCAGAAAGGCGGAAGCGGCAGGTTTTCGTCGTGTTTAAAAGTCTCGTTGAGTTCCTCCAATTTTTGTTCCAGCACCTCCCGCCCGGCGATCACCCGGCTTTGCGGGCTGGCCCAGGCGCCTACCTGGCTGCCCTTGGGCCGGCTCTGAAAATAAGCCTCTGCTTCTTCGGGGCTGACCCGTTCCGCCCTGCCTTCTATCCGTATTTGCCGTTCCAGTTCGAGCCAGGTGAACAACAGCGCCACCCACGGATTTTCCGCCATCTCCTGTCCTTTGCGGCTTTCATAATTGGTGTAAAAAACAAAACCCTGGTGGTCAAAACCTTTGAGCAGCACGGTGCGGGCCCCCGGCCGTCCGTCGCGCCCTGCCGTGGCCAGGGTCATGGCGTTGGGTTCGGGCAATTGGCTGTTCAACGCTTCGCGAAACCAATGATCGAATTGTTGGATGGGATCGGTATGCACCCCCGTTTCGGAAAGGGATTCGCGGGTGTAATTGCGCCGCAGGGCGCTGATATCGGGGTTGGCAGCTTCGTGTGTCATGTGCCGGGCATGATTATTGTTCAAGGGCGAAAGTAAAAGCAAATACCGGGCAAATAGCTACTTTTGCGGCAAAATTCAACCGGGCATCGCCACAACCAAAGTTTAAACACAAATCGTCATGCAGGACATCGTTTTCTCCCTGATCAACAAGGAACTCGACCGCCAACGCCGCGGCCTCGAACTCATCGCCTCCGAAAATTTCACCAGCCAGGCCGTGCTGGACGCCATGGGCACCTGTCTGACCAACAAATACGCCGAGGGTTATCCCGGCCGGCGCTACTACGGCGGCTGTGAAGTGGTGGACGAAATCGAACAACTGGCCATCGACCGGATCAAGGAAGTCTTCGGCGCCGAATGGGCCAACGTGCAGCCGCACTCCGGCGCCCAGGCCAACGCGGCGGTGTTCCTCGCCTGCCTGCATCCCGGCGACAAAATCCTCGGCTTCAACCTCGCCCACGGCGGACACCTCAGCCACGGCTCCCCGGTGAATTACTCCGGCAAAGTGTACAATCCTTCCTTTTATGGCGTTGAGGAAAACACCGGTCGCATCGACATGAACAAAGTGGAAGAAATTGCCTTGCGCGAACAACCCAAACTCATCATCTGCGGCGCCTCGGCTTATGCCCGCGACTGGGATTACGCCCGCTTCCGCCAAATCGCCGACCGCGTGGGCGCCCTCCTGCTGGCCGACATCGCACACCCGGCGGGCCTTATTGCCGCCGGACTGCTGAACAACCCGCTGCCCCATTGCCACATCATCACCAGCACCACGCACAAAACCCTGCGCGGCCCGCGCGGCGGCATCATCCTGATGGGCAAAGATTTTGAAAACCCCTGGGGACGCACCACCAAAAAAGGCGCGCCCATTATGATGTCGGGCATCCTCGACAGCGGCGTATTCCCCGGCATGCAGGGCGGCCCCCTGGAACACGTGATCGCCGCCAAAGCCGTGGCCTTCGGCGAGGCGCTGCAACCGGAATTTAAATCCTACGGGCAACAGGTGATCAAAAACGCCGCCGTCATGGCCGAAGAACTCACCCGGCGCGGCTATCACATCATCTCCGGCGGCACCGACAACCACCTGATGCTCATCGACCTGCGCTCCAAAGGCGTGACCGGCAAAGTGGCGGAAAACGCCCTCGGCGAAGCCGACATCACCGTGAATAAAAACATGATCCCCTTCGATCCCCAGCCGCCCATGACCACCTCCGGCATCCGCATCGGCGCCGCGGCCATCACCACCCGCGGATTCCGGGAAGACGATTGCCGCCGCGTGATCGACTGGATCGACGCCGTGCTCTCCCGCCCCGACGACAGCGAACAACACGCCCGGGTGCGGCGGGAAGTGAATACGTTTATGCAGAAATTCCCGCTGTACGCTGGCGCAGAAGTGGGGGTATCTTAGTTTAACGTGAGTTTTGGATAGCCTGCCCTGCGCGAGTCAACCCCACCCCCGCCCCCCCGACCCGCGGTACGGGACAGGCCTCCCCAACGGGCTCCCGATTACCCAAAAGTTGATGAAATTTTTCTTAATATATCAGTAACTACCTGACCCCGAAGGGGTCGAATGTGAATAGCCCGGCATGAAATGCCGGGTTGGAGCGCGACCGAACCGTTTTGCAACCGCGAAGCGGTTGAATGTCAGGCATGTAGTAGCCTAATCATATTCAACCGCGATACCGCCGAGCCCCGGCTGTGCATAATACCCTGCGCGAGTCAACCCCACCCCCGACCCCCCGACCCGCGGTACGGGACAGGCCCATAGCCATCAAC
>CALEYM010000504.1 GCA_937926185.1 uncultured Bacteroidota bacterium
CCCGTGAAACCCCACCCCCGACCCCCCGACCTGCGGTACGGGACAGGCCTCCCCTAAAGGGGAGGGGAGACGTAGAGTACACCGCGACATACTCTACGGCTTACTCTACGAGTGTTGCCACGTCTCCCCTCCCCTTTAGGGGAGGCCTGTCCCGTACCGCAGGTCGGGGGGGCGGGGGTGGGGTTTCACGGACAACGTTGCCGGTCATGGAGGCCGGGGGTGAAATTGAGCCCTCCGATGCTATACAAAAATATGACAATCAAATACTTATTAATTCGCCAGACCGAACGGCAGTGCCAGGCCGTTCTGCTTTTCCAATGCTTCCCACCCTGCTCCGGAACCTATCAGCCACATCAGCTCCGCCCCTGCCCCCCGGCTCCAAAACCGGCTGCTCCGACTGGGGAAAAGGGCCCGCTTTCCGGCCCTATTTCGGCCTTTACGGCGGAGCCATGTATCCGCTTAAGTCGCTGAGCGCAAAAAGAACAGACTTTGAAACCATCGCCGCCGGCAGGCAGGAAACAGAAACTGTGCTGGAAGGAGTCTCCGCCGGCGCTTACCTGGGCATGCGACACCGGAGCGGCCTGTTCGGCGAAGCCGGACTGGAGTACCTGCGTATTAACGAACGTTTTGATCAAAATACCGTGCATACCGATACCATCGGACGAATTGCCGTGATCGGCATTATCGTGCACGCGCCGGGCGATACCACCTTTATCAGCGACAGTGTGGCCGTGCTGAAAGAAACCCGTTTTGTGAAACGCACCTACAACAATTACCGCTTTTTACAAGTGCCGCTGGCCATCGGTTATGAATGGCATGCCGGCAATGGCTGGCGTTTTTATGGCAAAGCCGGCGTCAGCGTCAATATAAGTTTCCGGCAAAAAGCGGAAATCCTGAACCTGACCGGCCAGCCGGAGAAGTATACTTCGGAAAAGGGGGGAGCCGGTTATCCGTTCCGCTCAAAAATAAGCCTGTCGCCGTTTGCGACGGTAGGCGCCCGGTATCGCCTCACGCCGAACCTGAGCCTGTTCGCCGAACTGCGTTATCTGCACCAGGGCGGCGAACTGACGGCGGAGGGGTATCCCTTGCGGCAGCGATACCGGTTGCCGGGGGGGAATGTGGGGGCGCATTTTCAGTTTTAGGACTATGGAAATAAAACCAGTTGTTTATCCAACCGTTATCACCACATTTCCGGTCTTCATGCCGGTTTCGACATAGCGGTACGCGTCAACGATTTGCTCCAGCGGGTAAGTCCGGTCGATAACCGGCCTGAACTTGCCGGTCTCCACCAGTTCTTTCAGAAAAAGGACATCTTCCTTACTGATCGTCGGAAGGGGGAACAATACCTTTTTACCGCCCAACAGTGGCGTAAAGATTGCCAGAAAGGGGTTTTGCGACATATAACCCAGCTCTGTTGACATGTAAATACCATTGCTTTTCAGCAGGGGTTTGCATTTGCCGAAGGAACTTTTTCCAACCGCGTCGAACACAATGTCAAATTGTTTTTTCAATTTCGTAAAGTCCTGTTGGGTGTAATCAATGACCTCGTCGGCGCCCAGCGATCTGACCAGGTCCACGTTTTTGGTGTTACACACGGCGGTGACCTCAGCGCCGAAGTATTTGGACAGTTGTACCGCCGCCGAGCCGATCGCGCCCGTGGCGCCATTGATCAGAATCTGTTGGCCGCGTTCCAGTTTGGCCGCCCGGAGGTTGCACAATGCGTAGTGTGCCCCTTCGGTAATCGGGGCTGCTTCCTGGTACGATACTTTTTCCGGCATCATGGCGATTGCGCCGTTTTCCGCTATGGTCATATACTCGGCATGGCCCCCAAATTTTGTGTCGTTAAAACCAAATACTTTGTCGCCGGGCTTAAAAGTGCCGACCGCATTGCCGACGGCTTCAACTTCTCCTGCAAATTCACAGCCCAGGACTTTGTTTCTGGGCCGGAACAGTCCGCTGAAAAACCGTACGATAAAATATTCGGCGCTCCGGAACCCGCAGTCGGTGCGGTTCACGGTGGTGGCGTGGATTTTTATGAGCACCTCGTTGTCTTTGGGCTCGGGTTTTTCCACCTCGGCGAGCCGGGCAACCTCCGGGGGGCCGTATTGGGTATAGAGGATTGCTTTCATAGTTTAAATTCGCTCCAAAGCGTACTTGGTCAATTCGTTTTCCGTATCTCCTGTGTTTAGAGTGGTGGCGGGTTCAAAAAGCATGACAGATACTTCTTCATCGGCTACCGGCCGGTGTTCAATGCATCTTTCCCAATCCCGATTTCCCTGCCGGCGCATTGTAATTTCTAACAAAAGATTCCTTATCCAGAACACTCAAGACCCTCACTTTCTCTTTGGCCAGTCCACTATTCAACATTTTGAGTTCGGCAAACAGTATTTCCGCTTCAGCCTGCGCTTTGGCCAGTTCGCCCTTCAGGAAAGTCATGCGTTGCAGGGTTGATTCGGTGGGCGGCAGATCGGATATTTCGGTGAACACGTACAGGCGGCCGATTTGGGCGCGCAGTTTTTCCTCGCCGGTGATGCCTTTGGATTCGGTGGCTTCGGTGAGGTTTTTGCGCAAGGCGTCCAGTTTGGCAGCGTACTGGCTGAGTTTTGTTTTCAGCCCTTTGTTTTTCACCAGCCCGGCGCGGTGTTCGGCGCTGTCTTTCAGGGTTTTTACGCGGGCTTCGAGGAAGCCCAGGTCTTCCACCAAATCGAACAGGGCGCCGGAGATTTTGCCGCGATTGGCATAATCCAGCCCCGGCGACAGCGGGTCGGGCGCCAGCGTCAGCGGGCATTCATCGGTGAGCGTGGGTGTGGTGAGGCGCGCGCGGTAGTTGCCAGGCATGGCCATTGGGCCGATGGCCCCGGCAAAAACGCCGGCTTCGCCCATGACCATTACACCCCTGGCAGCTTTGGGCGGTTTGAGGCGCATGTCCCACTTCACGATGTTGACGCCCTTGCGTTTGGTACCCGGGATAGTCATCAGCACCCGGCCTTTTTCGTCGAGAATATCCACGGTCACGTCGCCGGTATTGATGCGGTCTTTGAGGTAATAGAGGATTTGCGCCTGTTCCGACGGGTTCGGGCCGACGTATGAACCATTGTTGGGGAAAGCCTGGCCGTAGTGTCCGGTTGTAACGGCCGCGGGCCGGGTGGGCAGCAGGGCCGCGTCTTTTTGCAGCATTTCAGGCGTAAGCCAGCGCAAGGGTGAAATATCGTCGATGATATACACGCCGCGGCCGTGAGTGGCCAGCACCACGTCGTTGGTGCGGGGGTGAACGACAAGGTCGCGGACAGCGACGTATTCGGGCAGGCCGGCTTTGAAGAGCACCCAGTTGGCGCCGCCGTCGTTGGAAATGTACAGCCCGAATTCGGTGCCCAGGAACAGCAGGTTGGCATTCTCCAGGTCTTCCCGGATGATATGCGCATATCCCTGTACGCCGTCGAGTGCCAGTGCGGCCCAGGTTTTACCCTGGTCGGTCGATTTGGCGACGTAGGGTTTGTGGTCGCCGTAGGCATGATTGTCGAAGCTGGCGTACACCACATTGCGGTCGAAACGGCCGGGTTCCACGCTGCTGACCCACGTGCCGGGCGGGATGCCGGGAATGTTTTTAGAGATCAGCTCCCAGTTTTTACCGCCGTCGCGGGTGATCTGGATATTGCCGTCGTCGGTGCCCACGTACAGCAGGTTTTCGTCGAGCGGTGAGGGGCCGATGGCAAAAATAGTGCAGTGGTTTTCGGCCGAGGTATTATCGACGGTGAGGCCGCCGCTGGCGTATTGTTTTTGTTTGATCGTATCGTTGGTAGTCAGGTCAGGTGAGATACGCGTCCAGCTGTGGCCGCGGTTTTCAGTTTTGAACAGGAACTGGGCGCCCATGTACAACACTTTCGGGTTCACCGGACTTTTGATAATGGGTGTGTTCCAGTTCCAGCGCAGTTTAGGATCGCCCTGCAGGGCCTGTGGCTGAATGAGTTGCGACTGGTTGGTTTTGCGGTTCAGTACGGTGATGTTGCCGCCCTGGCTTTCGCTGAACACGTAGTTGGGATCCTGTCCGTCGGGCTGCACCCAGAAGCCGTCGCCGCCGCCCAAAACTTCCCAGTCGCGGTTTTCAATGCCGCCTGGGCTGGCCGAAGGGCCCACCCAGGAGCCATTGTCCTGCAGGCCGCCGTAGACGTTGTAGGGTATCTGATCGTCTACCTGTACGTGATAATACTGCGACACCGGCAGGGTATTGAGGAACGACCAGGTGACGCCGCGATCGAGGCTCTGGTACACGCCGCCGTCGGTGCCGAGATACATGTGCTGCGTATTTTGCGGGTTTATCCACAGCGCATGGTGGTCGGAGTGTACCCAGCCGCCGGCGTTGCTGGCTTCGGAAAAGGAGTAGCCGCCATCGTTGCTGATCGACAGGGAAAACGCCGGGCGGTATACCCGTTTGGCGTCGTAGGGGTCCACCACCAGCGTACTGAAATAGAAGGGCCGGGCGGTGACGTTCGAGGTGGAACTTTGTAATTTCCAGTTTTCTCCGCCGTCGGCAGAGATAAAGAGGCCGGTGTTTTCACTTTCCACGATGGCCAGCAGGTTGTCGGGTGCGCTGGGCGCCAGAGCCATGGCGATACGGCCGAACTCGCCTGACGGAAGGCCGTTGGTGATCTTGCGCCAGGTTTTACCGCCGTCGGTTGATTTATGAAGCGCGCTGCCGGGGCCGCCCGATGCGAAGGAGTAGGGCGTACGGCGGAATTGCCACATGGAGGCCCAGAGCACGTCGGGGTTGCGGGGGTCCATGAGCACGTCGGCGCAGCCGGTTTTTTCGTCGGTGTAGAGGATTTTTTCCCAGGTTTTGCCGCCGTCGGCAGTTTTATAGAGGCCGCGATCGGGACTGTCGCTCCACAGCCGGCCGGGAACGGCTACATACAACACGTCGCTGTTTTCCGGGTGGATGATGATTTTGGCGATATGTTCGCTGTTTTCCAGGCCGCGACGCGCCCAGTTGCGGCCGCCGTCGGTGGAGCGGTAGATGCCGAGTCCAATGGCGACGGAGTTGCGCATGTTACATTCGCCGGTGCCTGCCCATACTGTGTCGGGATGTTTCTGGTCGATGGCGATGCAGCCAATGGACTGCGGGTGTTTGTCGAAGATAGGTTCAAGCGTGAAACCGCCGGTGCGGGTTTTCCATACGCCTCCGCCGGCCGTGCCGATGTAGAGGGTGCGCGGATCGCTGTTTACGCCTTCGATAGCGGTGATACGGCCCGACATGATGGCCGGGCCGATGGCGCGGGCTTCCATTTGTCCGAAGGTGGCGGAGGAGAGTTTAGCGGTTTTTTGAGCGAAAAGACCGGAAAAGGCCAGGCAGCAGAGGGTAAGGAACAGGGTAGTTCGCATAAACGATTGACTTTGATTTTGGGTGTCAAGGTCGGGAGAATATGGCGAACGGCAATTCTTTTACCTACGAGGGGAGACTGAATTTCGATTAAATGCACATTCGTGCGGGTTAAAAGATGAAGTGAGATCGAGACACGGTTCAGAGAGAGCAACAAGGCTTGTAGCTCTCGTGGTTTCCGAGGCTGTATCATACCATGCCGGGCGTTTGTCATCCTGCGCACTACCGGACATTTTGTTCGTGAAGCGCCCAGACCTTCCAGGTTTGACGAACCTGGAAGGTCTAAACCCGAAAATGTAAGGTAATATGGTCATCCTGTTGACTTTTGCCGCGGCCCCGCATCAGGAAAACATCAGCCACCCAACTCCCGGTTCAGCATCCAATGGATACCATATTTATCGGTCAGCATGCCGAAACGGGCGCCCCAGAAGGTATCCTGGAGCGGCATATCCACCCGGCCGCCGGCAGAGAGTTTGGAGAAAATGGCTTCCTGTTCCGCGGCATCGGTCAGGTTGATGCTGAGTTGTACCATTTCGCCAGCGGCAAGCGGTTCGCCTGGCCGGCCGTCGGATGCCATAAAATAGATGTCGCCGGCCTTGAATTCAGCATGCATCACTTTTTGTTTCTGTGCTTCGCTCGCTTCTACCGGCGTATCGCCAAAGCGTTGCAGGGACACAATTTCGCCGCCAAGGCAATCTTTGTAAAAATGCAGGGCTTCTTCGCAATTGCCGGGAAAGGCCAGGTAGACATTGAGTTGTTTCATATAGATTTTGTTTTTATTTACAACACCATTAGCGGTACGTACCCCTGCCGACAGGATGACAAACTTAACGTACACGAAATTTTTATTATGGTTTGCCCTGAACGCATGACAATCCATCATGCGGCCGTCCGCGAACGCCCGGGAGCGCCGGCAGCCGGTGTCTGGTGAAACAGGTTCATCTGCCCGTTCTGCGCGAACAAGTCGAGCAGGCGGGCGTATTTCAGTTTTTGTTTGCTGTTGGTGCGCAGGGCGATGAGTTTAGCCAGTTCCAGCGTCAGGAAAAAGTCCTCTATGGGTTCGCCCGGACGGGGGCGTTTGGCAAAGTCGCGCAAGGGTTGTGGGCGGCGGATACCGTCGCGAAATTCGTAGAGGTCTTTCAGCCATCTGCGCGCGTTGGCGCTGTAGTGATGCGCGGGAAGACCCAACACCTGATACAGGTTGGAGGCGGTGACTACTTTGGTACCGTGTTTACTTTCCAAAACTTCCAGTTCCATAGCCGTTATTATTGTTCGTGGAGGAATTTGTTTTAAAAAACCGCGACAAAAATAAACGATTTGTTTTTA
>CALEYM010000505.1 GCA_937926185.1 uncultured Bacteroidota bacterium
AGGTTAATTTCAACCCCTCCTCCCGGTTGTACTTCGGTTCCCAGCCGAGCAGGGTACGGGCCTTGGTGATATCGGGCTGGCGTTGTTTGGGGTCGTCTACCGGCAGCGGGCGGTAGTCGATATATGCTTTCGGGTTTTTCACCAGCTCCAGTATTTCGTGGGCGAATTGCAGCACGGTGATCTCCTGTGGGTTGCCCATATTGACCGGCAGGTGGTAATTGCTGAGCAGCAGGCGGTAGATACCCTCCACGAGGTCGTCCACATAACAAAAGGAGCGTGTTTGTGAGCCATCGCCGAAAACAGTCAGCCCTTCGCCGCGGATGGCCTGGCTGAAAAAGGCCGGCAGCACCCGCCCGTCATTGACGCGCATACGCGGGCCGTAGGTATTGAAAATGCGGATGATGCGGGTATCCACGCCGTGATAATTATGGTAGGCCATGGTGATGGCTTCCATGAAACGTTTGGCTTCGTCGTACACGCCGCGCGGCCCCACGGGATTCACATTGCCCCAGTATTCTTCGGTTTGGGGGTGTACCAGCGGGTCGCCGTACACCTCGGAGGTGGACGCGACGAGTATGCGCGCGCCTTTTTCCTTGGCCAGGCCCAGGCAGTTGTGCGTACCGAGGGCGCCCACTTTCAGCGTCTGGATGGGCATTTGCAGGTAATCGATGGGGCTGGCGGGCGAGGCAAAGTGCAGGATGTAGTCCAGTTTACCCGGTACGTGTATAAACTTGGTGACGTCGTGGTGGTAATATTCGAAGTCTTTTTCCCGGAACAGGCGTTCAATATTATCAAGGCTGCCGGTCAGCAGGTTGTCCATGCCGATCACCTGGTAGCCTTCGGCGAGAAAGCGGTCGCTCAGGTGCGAGCCGATGAAGCCGGCGGCGCCGGTGATAAGGATGCGTTTTTTTGTCATAAGGATGGGCTTTTGAAAAAAGCGGGGCAAAGATAGGTGATTTAAGGCTGCCGGAAAGGGTTGGAAAAAAGGATGAAAAACCGCTTGCTGCAATTTTTGTACCTTTATTGTTAAGAAACTTTGATTTTTTCTTTTAACCTAAAAATAATTAGAAAAAAAATTGGGCGTTAAGTGATAACAGTTTAGATTTGCTGCCCACTGTTATTAATCGCTTTACTACTCCGACCTTTTACGATCAGACGAACCAAGTAATCTCCTCCCTGTACGCTACGTTACACAGTTTTTTGTTGAAATCCCTACGTTCCTGAGACCAAATGCCCTTCCCGTATTTTCAAGTCTGACAGACTTATCGTTTTTCCTTGCCTGTGATATTTCATTCGCCTGCTAACCAGGCGGCTACGCGTGTTTTGCGTCTGCCTTAATCTTTTTTGAAAACGCGCTTTGGGGCCGCGGGAACGAGCATATTGTCCTGTTCGGTCGCCGGAGTGTGTCTTATTGCTTTTTCCGTAAAATGCTCAACCAAACGGCTGTACCAAATGATAAAAGAAGCATTAGAGTATTTAGCAAAAGAATTCAACCGGGAGTTGAATAACAATGCCAACGATTCCATGTTTGTGCTCGATAACGTGGCCCGGCTTGATCTCGCCGACGCTGTTACTTCGGGCAACGAAGGGAAAGTCCTGCTCACCCTGGTCAATATCGAAGAAGAAAAAACGCTGAAAAACGATCCGTTTTACATCCGGCGGAACGACCCGCAGAACGGCGAGCAAATCGAAAAACGCAATCCTACCCTGCACGTCAATCTGTACGTCCTCATCAGTTGCGCCGACACCTACCCCAACGCCCTCTCCTGGATCGACAAAGTGATCGAGTATCTTCAGGGCAAATACGTGTTTACCGCCGCCACCGCCGACCCCCTCGACGCTTATCCGGAAAAGGTGGAAAAGATCATCATGGATCTGTTTTCCCTGAATTTTGAACAGATCAACCACCTCTGGGGTATTCTGGGCGGGAAATACGTGCCTTCCGTGCTCTATAAAATGCGCTTGCTGCCCATTCAGTACAACCGGACGCAACCCGTGGGACGCGTGGAGGAAATCAACGCTGCCAGCAATGTAAGCAACTGAATATTAATCAAATGAAACATCATGCACTGGCGATTTGATCCATTGTTCTCCCTCACGGTTTACCATACGCGCTACACCAGTCCGGATCCGGATACCGGCGAATCGCCGCGCAGGGCGCCGGATTTTACGTTTGAACCGACACGGGCCACGGCGACCCGCCTGCTCCGGCTGGGTTGGGTATTCAAACCCCAAACCGGCACTTTTACCGTTTACGGAGAAAAAGTATTCGAATCCAATGGAACGGCGGTGTTGCGCGGCCGGCCGGCGCCGGGCGAGGGTTTTACTTTCCTGCTGCGCCTGAACAACGCCGCCCTGCTCAACGAAACCAAACCATACGTACTCGATTCCTACCCGATCATAGTGCCCAATACGAACCTGCCCGAATTCTCCGGGCGGGCGCGCCTGTTGTATTTTGATAACCGAACCCCGACCGCCCTGCCCGGCGGAGAACTACGCCTGACGCCGGGTACGGTGGACGAACAACAGCTCGGCTCCAAAGCGCCGGCCTTTTTCGATTTTGTCAACCTTAAACCCGGCGCCACCGCCTTGCAAGTGACCGCGTTGGCGCCTGCCGGCCCCACGCAAACATTTCCGATCACCCCGGGTATGCGTTCCCTAAAAATAGACCTGCCTGAAAACGGCTATACCTTCGGACAAGCCGGCGCGGGTTTTTCCGAAACGATCTTTCTCAGCAACGAAACCCTGACGGGCAATACCCTGGGCGTCGTGCGCATATTCGAGCCGGGCGGCGGCGCCTGGGATGATCCTCTCCGCCGTTATCAGATCATTTTTGAAAAAGTTTAAAGAGACCTTCATTCGTTCACCCATATTAAAATTAAATAAACGATCGCCATGCTCAATCTCAGCACTCTCAAAACCCCCGGCGTATACATCGACGAGGTGTCGCTGCTACCCCCGGCGGTAGCCGGTGTGGAAACCGCTATCCCGGCCTTCATCGGATATACCGAAAAATCCGAGACAACCACAACCGTACCACCTTTGCCGGTGCGAATTTCCAATCTCCGCGAATACGAGGAAACCTTCGGTGTCGCCCAACCGGAAGACGACGGCCTGGCATTGAAGATCATCGATTTTACCGACCGGGCAGGAAACGTGGTGCGTACCGACATCCCGGTACCCAAAATGGATGAAACCAAACGCTCCAAACACAACATGTACTACGCCCTGTCCCTATATTTTGCCAACGGCGGCGGCCCATGCTACATCATTTCCATCGGAAAATACAGCACCGACGGTCAGACGCTCACCACCGCTGATTATACCCGCGGCCTGACTGCCCTGGCCAACGAAGACGAGCCTACACTGATCGTGATCCCGGAAGCCATTTATCTGAGCGACGCGGATCATATCGCCACCTATCAGGCAGCGCTCGACCAGGCAGCCAAACTGCAGGACCGCTTTGTCATCGTCGACGTGCAACAAAATCTGGCTACACCAAATATAAACACTGATATCACCAACTTCCGCGGCGGTACAGTGGCCCTGCCCAAGCCTACGCTGACCAACAACCGCAAATACGGCGCGGCGTATTACCCCTACCTGAACACAACGGTAGATTATTTGCTCAAAGTGCCGGAAACCCTTATCACGGTAGACCGCGTGAAAAGAGACCCCGACGGCGTCGATACCCCGGTGTCATCGGTTAAGCTGGACACCCTGGCGGCTTCCAACAATCTTTTGTACAAACAACTCCTCAATGTGCTCACCCAGGTGGGACTTACCATGCCACCCAGCCCTGCTATTGCCGGCATTTATGCCCAAACCGACGCATCCCGGGGCGTCCATAAAGCCCCGGCCAACGTGGGCGTGGTTTCCATAGTCGGCCCGACCGTCAAGATAGACGACGAAACGCAGGGCGGCATGAACGTTGACCCCACTGCCGGCAAATCGGTAAACGCCATCCGGACCCTTACCGGCCGCGGCACCGTGGTTTGGGGCGCGCGCACCCTCGACGGCAACGACAACGAATGGCGCTACGTCAACGTCCGCCGCTTCTTCAACTTCGTGGAAGAATCGGTCAAAAAAGCCACTTACCGCTTCGTGTTCGAGCCGAACGACGCCAACACCTGGATCAGCGTACGCGCCATGATCGAGAATTTCCTCACGCTGCAATGGCGCGCCGGCGCGCTCCAGGGCGCCAAACCCGAACAAGCGTTTTTCGTGCGCGTAGGCCTTGGCCAAACCATGACTGCCGACGACATCCTCAACGGCCGCCTGATCGTCGAGATCGGCATGGCCGTGGTGCGTCCTGCCGAATTTATCGTCCTGCGCTTCATGCATAAGTTGCCGGAGTAACTCCGACTGCCAGTCGGCGTAAAAACCTGATCTAAAACTATTCATCCACATCTCTT